>JAHWKB010000006.1:1878-38181 GCA_019348115.1 Actinomycetota bacterium
CGTGCCGGTGGTCCCGTCGCCGTCCGTGCCGGTGGTCCCGTCGCCGTCCGTGCCGGTGGTCCCGTCGCCGTCCGTGCCGTCGTCAGTGCCCGTCGGACCCTCAGGACCGGGGGAGCCTTCAGCGCACGCGGTCGCGTCGCTGTCGAACCGCTCGCCGTAGCCCGGACCCTCGCCGGAGGCGTTGCTCCCGGACTTCACGTAGACGGTCGTGATGGTCTTGCCCGCGTTCTGGCCGGTGCCGGAGAACGTGCCCTTCTGGCCCGAGAGCCCGTCGAGCTTCTGCGTCGAGCCGTCCTCGAAGACGAGCACCACGTTCGACAGGTCCTTCGTCGAGGTCACCGAGACCTCGGTGCACGAGAACACGACGTCGATCTCCGCGACCGCCTGGTCAGCACTCGCGCGGTCCGCGTCCTGACGCCGGTCGTCCTTGGGCTCCTGCTGCCGACGCTGCTCGTCCTTCGGCTCCTGCTGCCGACGCTGGTCGTCCTTCGGCTCCTGCTGCCGACGCTGGTCGTCTTGGCGCTGGTCGTTCCGAGCCTGGCGGCGGTCCTCCTCGGAGCGACCCTGACGTCGGTCCTGCTCCTCGTCCTGGCCATCGTCGCCAGGCGCGTCCGACGCGGCGGTCGGACCGCCACAGAGCCCCTCGTTGTCGTCCTCGAAGTCGTCGTCGTTGCCGCAGCCGTTGTTGCCGTCCTGGTCGGCCTTGTCCACGCCGCCCGGGCCGTCGGCCTGGTCGGCGCCGCCGTTGGAGCGGTCGGGCCCACGACCGTCGTCGTCGGGGTCGCTCTGCGCCTTGCCCTGGTTGCCGCTGCGGCCATGTTCGACGGAGCGGTCCTTGCCGGACGGGTGGGCGTTGTCCCCGTCGTCCGCGACGTTGTTCCGCGTGTCGCCGTCGTTGGTGTCGTTGTCCTCCGTGAACCCGTCGCCGTCCTGCGCGCCGGAGGCCGCGTCACCGCTCTGTCCCGGGGACTGTGGTTGCTGGGCTCGGCCCGGTGGATCAGCAGCTTGGGCGAACGCGGCGGTCGGCAGGAGCAGGACACCCACCGCGGTCGCCCCGACCGTCATCGAACGTAGGAACTTCGAACGCATCGTCTCTCTCCAGTGGCTCACCGGCTCTGCCGGGGGCTCTCCGTGGCTTCACGGGGGCCGGTCTCGCCACTGGCTCAGCTCACGCGGGGGACGGTCCTAGGACCGCCCCGGGCGACCGTTCGGCCGCATGAGCATCGACGCCTCCACCTCTTCATGTGTGCGGGACGGTTTCGCCACTCGCTCGGTCGGATCCAAGGCGACCAGGTACGGGCCCGACGTCATCGCGTTCCCTCTCCGGGCGCTCAGACGACCACCTCTGCTGGTCCCGATACGCCCGTCTTGCACGCTCATAAGACCGTGCGTAACTAGATACGTACGGTCCGACGCCCGGCCGTATGGACGGCGACTTCTGCGATCCCGCCCCGATGTCTGGTCGATCAGGTGGAGGAGGACGTCGGAACCCGACGTCGCGTTGGGCACCGCAGCGCGCCCATCATCGACGCAGCGTTGTCGATCGCCCCGCCGCGGTCACGATCTGTCACAGCCGGAGAGGGGACTGGCGCTCGGGACCCGGCCCGGTCCCCGCGCGCCCTGGAAGGCAACCCGACGCGGCAACCGTGCGGCAGAGCCCGAGCTTCGAGCGCCAAGCGCTCGGGACGGCCCTCAGCGACGGAAGTTCAGGTGGTAGCGGCTCGCCGTGGGCCCGCGCTGGCCCTGGTACTTCGAGCCCGTCTGCTGCGAGCCGTACGGGAACTCCGCCGGTCCGTCGAGCTGGAAGAAGGCGAACTGCCCGATCTTCATCCCGGGGTAGATCGTGATCGGGAGCGTCGCCACGTTGGAGAGCTCCAGGGTCACGTACCCGTCGAAGCCGGCGTCGATGAAGCCGGCCGTGGAGTGGATGAGCAGGCCCAGCCGGCCGAGCGAGCTCTTGCCCTCGAGCCGACTCACGATGTCGTGCGGGAGGGAGATCCGCTCGAGGGTGGCGCCGAGGACGAACTCCCCCGGGTGCAGGATGAACGGCTCGTCGTCGGACACCTCGACCAGCTCGGTGAGGTCCGGCTGCTCCTCGCGCACGTCGATGTAGGGGTAGCGGTGGTTCGCGAACACCCGGAAGCCGTTGTCGACCCGCACGTCCACGCTCGAGGGCTGGATCGCGTCCTCGCCCAGCGGATCGATGGTGATGCGGCCGTCGTCGAGGGCGGCACGGATCGAGCGGTCGGACAGGATCACGGCGGTCTCCTCGAGATGGAGGCGGAGCGGGCCCCGCGCTACGCTCCCGGCCGCTCGCGGGTGTAGCTCAATGGTAGAGCCCCAGCTTCCCAAGCTGGTGACGGGGGTTCGATTCCCCTCACCCGCTCCATCCCCCGCCCGACGTGGCATCCGACGGGAAGACGGCCGTCCTGTACCTCTTGAGCGCCCTCTCCCTCGCCCAGACGACCGGTGACGGCCTGTCGGTCGGCGCGGCCGTGCTGCTCGGGGTCATCGAGGGCATCACCGAGTGGCTCCCGATCAGCTCGACGGGGCACCTCGCGGTCACGCAGGAGCTCCTCGGCATCGACGGCGACGCCGCCGACAGCTACGCCATCGCCATCCAGGCCGGCGCGATCCTCGCCGTGCTCGGGCTGTACCGCGCCCGCTTCGTCTCGATCGTCGACGGCATCCGCGGGGGCGACCCCGAGGGACGCCGCCTCCTGCTGGCGCTCGTGGTGGCGGCCCTCCCGGCGGCCGTCACGGGGCTGCTGTTCGAGGACGCCATCAAGGAGCACCTGTTCGGGATCGGCCCCGTGGTGGTGGCGTGGTTCCTCGGCGGGGTCGCCATCCTCGTCGTGGCACGACGCCGGCGCGACGTCTCCCCCGACGCCGGCGAGCTCATCTCGTCGCTGACCTGGCGGAGCGCGCTCATCATCGGGCTCGCGCAGGTCCTTGCCCTCTGGCCGGGCGTCAGCCGAAGCCTCGTCACGATCCTCGCCGCCACCGCCGTCGGGCTCGCGGTCCCGGCCGCGGTGGAGTTCAGCTTCCTCCTCGGCTTCGTGGTGCTGGGCGGCGCCACGGCGTACGAGACGCTGTCGTCGGGGTCCGAGATGGTGGCGGCGTACGGCTACTGGACCCCGCTCCTGGGGCTCGCGGTCGCCCTCGTCGCGTCCATCGTCGCCATGCGCTGGATGGTGGCCTACCTCAACCGGCGGGGGCTCGGCGTCTTCGGGTGGTACCGCATCGGCATCGCGATCGTCGTCGGCGGGCTGCTCGTCACCGGCACCATCTGAGCGCTCCGCTGCGCGCCTTCGCGCTACGCGTCGGGCGCAGCATCCGCCTCGGGCGCCTCCAGGAACTCGGCGAGCCCGGACCGCAGGCGCTGCAGCGTGAAGGGCTTGAGGAGGAAGCGCACATCGAGGGAGTCGGCGAGCTGCGCGAGCTCGTCCGGCTCGAGCGCCGACAGGAGGAACACGTTCGGCGGGGCGAGCCCCTCGTCCCGGAGGACGGCCAGGAACGTCGGTCCGGTCATCTCCGGCATGGTCACGTCGAGGAGGAGCACGTCGGGCCGCTCGGTGGCGCAGAGGGTGCGCGCCTCCTCGATGGACGCTGCGGACAGGGCCCGGTGCCCGGCGCGGGTGATGGCCACGTTCACCAGGTACCGGAGGTCCGCGTCGTCGTCGACGACCAGGAAGGTGGTCACAGCAGCCCGGCCGCGCTGAGGTCGACGACCGCGTAGGCCGCGATGGCGGCACCCACGGCGACCCGCAGCCAGAGGCCGACGAGCCGGGTGCGGGTGACCGTCGCGTCCTCGCCGCCGGGGAACTCCCCGGTGCGGTGGTAGCGGACGAGGGCCGCGCCGGTGCCTGCGGCCAGCGCCGCCCCGACGGCTCCGAAGGTGCCCACGAGCAGGAACTGCTCCACCGTCCAACCCCATCCGTGTCGTGTGCCTCGCCGGCGTGGCAGGGTACGGCCCCGAGATCGCACCGAGGAGCACACCGTGGGCAAGTTCGTCGTGACCGAGCGCGACCGGAACGTGTCGGGCACCGCCGAGTACCTGGTCATCAACGTCGAGGACAAGCGGCGTCCCGTGGCGTCGTTCGCCACCCGGGAGGACGCCCAGGCCCACGCGGAGAAGCTGAACGCCGGCCCCCTGGACTGGGACGAGCAGGAGCAGTGGCAGGACGACGACGACTGGGACGACGACGAGGCCGGCTCGGCGTGACGGCCAGCCGCTAGCGTCGCCCGTGATGCCATCCCCGGACCCCGTCCCCGTCCGCCGCTCCGACGCGGCGGCCTCGGCGACGGCGGGACGCGCGGGCAGGATCGACACCGCCGGCGACGGCCGTGCCGCGCCAGAGGACGCGCTCCAGCTCGCGCGTGAGACGTTCCTCGCCGGCGGCCGCATCGAGATGCGGACGATCGCGTCGGCGCTCGGCATCGGCCGGTCCACGCTGTACCGCTGGTTCGGTGACCGCGACCGGCTGATCGGGGAGGTGATCTGGCGCGAGTACAACGACCTCGTCGACCGCGCCGAGGACGCCGCCGATCGTGACGGCCTCGCCGGCGCCGAGCGCATCCTCGCCGTCGTGGCGCGAACCAACCGGGACATCAGCCGGTCACGTGCCCTCCGGAGGTTCCTGACGAGCGAGCCCGAGGCCGCACTGCGGGTGCTCACGACCAAGCACGGGGGCGTGCAGCCCCGCATCGTCGAGCGGCACGCCCGGCGGATCCGCGACGAGCGCGAGCGCGACGACATCAAGCCCGACGTGGACGCGACGGCGCTGGCCTACGCCATGGTCCGGATCAGCGAGGGCTTCCTCTACGCCGACCAGATCACCGACACCGAGCTCGACCTCGAGATGGCGGACGCGGTGATGGGGGCGCTCCTCCGGTGAGTCGCCGCGCCGCGACGGCGGCGGCGGGGCTCTTCGTGCTGCTCGCCGCGCTGGAGGTCGGCAGCGGCTGGTACGGCGAGCGCCGGGCCGCCGCCGCGCTGTGCGGCGCGGACGTGGACCTGGCGGCGCCGGTGCTCCTCCGGACGCTGGCCGGTCGCGCGGTGCCGTTCGAGGCGCGCTTCGACGAGCGTGCGCTCGAGCTCCTCGTCCCGCTCCCGGCCCACATCTCCGGGCTCGCGGTGGGCAACGGCCGGCTCGGGCTCGAGACGGCCGCCGGCGTGACCGTCCCCACGGACGTCCGCCTCGAGCGCGGGACGGTCACCGTGACCCCGACCCTCGGGGTCCTCGACCTCGACGGCCTGGCTCTGCGCTACGAGCTCGTCGACCTCCTGCCGACGGGGGTCGCGGTCGACCGGCTGGAGGTCGCCGGCGACGCGGTGGTGGCGGTCGGACGGAGCGACCCGCGCGAGTTCACCGCGACGGGCCGGGCACTCGCCTGCGTCAGTTGAGCGACGGGTCGTCCGGGAAGGTCGCGAAGAGCGCGACGTCGCCCCGCTGCCGACGGAGCACCTCCGACCACAGGACGTCCGGCTCGTCCGCCAGGGCATCGAGATCGCGGGCGTCGGTGACGAACCACGCGTCGGCCGCGACCTCCGCCTCGAGCTGGCCCGGCGCCCAGCCGGCGTAGCCGACGAAGACCCGCGCGGCCTCCACCTGCGCGTCCGCGACCTCGGCGCCCGCCGACAGGTCCACCACGCGCAGCCGGTCCACGATCGGGGACCACTCCGGCGTGGGGAAGACCTCCGGGCGTGCCCGTCCGAGCGCGATGACGGCGTCCGGCTCGACCGGCCCGCCGGCGAAGAGCACCGGCGGGGAGGCGGCGACGTCCTCCCACCCGGGCATCGCCTCCGCCAGCCGCAGCGAGCTCGGACGGTTCAGCACCAACCCGATCGCCCCGTCGTCGCCGTGGTCGAGGAGGAGGATCACGGTGCGGGTGAAGTTCGGGTCGGTCAGCACGGGCGTCGCCACCAGCAGCTTGCCCGCCCACGAGGTCTGGTCCATGCGGTGAGGGTACGACCCCTGCCGGGTCACCCGAGCCGGCCGCACACCTCCTCGGCGGCGGCGAGGACGACGCCTGCGCGGACGAGCTCCTCGGCGGCCGCCAGCTCCGGCGCGAGGTGGCGGTCGCGGTCGTAGGCCGGCACGTCCTCGCGCAGCCGGGCGATCACCGCGGCGGTCGCCGGCGCCGGCGACAGCGGCCCGCGAAGCTCCACCGCCTGCGCGGCGGCGGAGAGCTCGACGGCGAGGATGCGGCCGAGGTTCGTGACGACCGTGCGGAGCTTGCGGACGGCGCTCCACGCCATCGAGACGTGATCCTCCTGCATCGCCGAGGTGGGGAGCGAGTCGACGCTGGCGGGCGACGCGAGCCGCTTGTTCTCGGTGCACAGCGACACGACCGTGTAGTGGGCGATCATGAAGCCGCTGCGCACCCCGGCGTCGACGGCGAGGAACGGCGGGAGGCCGTGGCTGCGGGTGCGGTCGAGCATGCGGTCGAGGCGGCGCTCGGCGATCGCCCCCACCTCCGCGGCGGCGATGGCGAGGAAGTCCGCCGCGAACCCGAGCGGTGCGCCGTGGAAGTTGCCGCAGGACTCGACCCGGCCGTCGGGGAGGACCACGGGGTTGTCGATGGCGGAGCGGAGCTCCCGGTCCGCCAGCTCCCCGCCGAACGCCACCGTGTCACGTGCGGCCCCGTGGACCTGCGGGGTGCACCGCAGCGAGTACGCGTCCTGGACGCGCGGGTCGTCCTCGCCTCGGTGGCTCGCGACGATGGCCGAGTCGGCCATGACCCGCCGGAGGTTCTCCGCGCTGACGGCCTGTCCGACCTGGGGGCGGAGCGCCAGCAGGTCCGCGGCGAAGGCCCGGTCGGTGCCGAGGAGACCCTCGACGGTCATGCCGGCGACGACGTCCGCGGTCCGGAGCAGCACGTCGAGGTCGTCGAGCGCCAGGACGAGCTGGCCGAGGATGCCGTCGGTGCCGTTGACGAGCGCGAGCCCCTCCTTCGCCTGGAGGTGGAGGGCCTCGAGCCCCACCGCCGCCAGCGCGTCGGTCGCCGGGATGACCGCGCCGTCGGGGCCGCGGACCTCGCCCTCGCCGAGGAGCGCCAGGGCGCCGTGGGCGAGCGGGGCGAGGTCCCCGGAGGCGCCCAGCGAGCCGTGCTCCGGCACGAGCGGGGTGTAGCCGGCGTTGAGGAGCGCCAGCATCGCGTCGACGACCTCGGGACGGATGCCGGAGCGGCCCATCGCGAGCGACCGGGCCCGGAGGAACACCATCGCGCGGGCGACCTCCGCCTCGACCGGGTGGCCCATCCCGGCGGCGTGGCTCCGGACGATCGACTCCTGCAGCTCCTCGCGGCGGTCGGCGGGGATGAAGGTGTTCGCGAGGCCCCCGAAGCCGGTCGAGACGCCGTAGACGGGGGTGCCGGCGGCGGCGTAGCGGGCGACGATCTCCCGGCTCGCGGCCATGGCGGCCCGGGCCTCGTCGGACACCTCGACGCGGGCACCGCCCCGGGCCACGGCGAGGACGTCCCCGCGGGTGGCGCCGGCCGGGGTGAGGACGACGGTCCCGCTCATGCGTGCTCCCTCGATCCAGGTTCCCCGGGGACGGTCAGCTCGCCGCCGAGCAGACGTGCGGCGAGGAGGTCGGCGCCGTGCCAGTACGCGAGCTCGGCGGGGTGCTCGACCTCCCACAGGGCGAGGTCCGCGAGCTTGCCCGGCGCGACGACCCCACGGTCGTCGAGGCCGAGCGCGCGGGCCGCGTGCTCCGTGGCGCCCCGGAGTGCCTCCTCGGGGGTCAGCCGGAAGCGGGTGCAGGCGAGGTTGACGGCCTGGAGGAGGCTCCCGAGCGGGGAGGTCCCCGGGTTGAGATCGGTCGACACGGCGATCGGCACGCGGTGCTGGCGCAGGAGGTCGACGGGCGGACGTCGGTCCTCGTCGAGGAAGACCGACGCGCCGGGGAGGAGGACGGCCACGGTGCCCGCCTCGGCCAGCGCCACGGCCCCCTCCGGGGGCAGGTGCTCGAGGTGGTCGGCGGACAGCGCCCCGTACCGGGCGGCGAGCGCGGCCCCGTTCTGGTCGGAGAGCTGCTCGGCGTGGACCTTCACCGGTAGCCCCAGGTCGACCGCGGCCGAGAGGATCCGCTCCGTCTGCGCCGGGGAGAACGCGATCGTCTCGCAGAAGACGTCGACGGCATCGGCGAGGCGCTCCGCGACGACCGCCGGGAGCATCTCCCGGCACACCTCCTCGACGTAGCCGTCGGGGTCGTCGCGCCGGTCGGCCGGGACGGTGTGGGCGAGGAAGGTCGTGGTGACCCTGGTCGTCCCGTCCTCGCCCAGGCGCCGGGCGACGCGGAGCATGCGGAGCTCGGTGTCGAGGTCGAGGCCGTAGCCGGACTTCACCTCGACGGTCGTGACGCCGCCGTCGGCGAGCCAGCCGAGCCGGCGACGGGCGGAGGCGAGGAGCTCGTCGTCGTCCGCGGCGCGCGTGGCGGCGACCGTCGAGGCGATGCCGCCGCCGGCGCGGGCGATGTCCTCGTAGGTGGCGCCGCCGAGCCGCTGCTCCAGCTCGCCGGCGCGGTGGCCGCCGAAGACGAGGTGGGTGTGGCAGTCGACGAGCCCGGGCGTGACGAGCCGACCGTGCGCCGAGCCGGTGCGCGCCACCTCGAGGCCGTCCTCGGAGCCGCGCGGCCCCACGTGCACGATCCACCCGTCCGCGATCGCGACCACGCCGTCGTCGATGAGCCCGTAGGGGACCCCGGCGTCCGGTGCCATCGTGGCGATCCGGGCGTCGGTGAGGAGGAGATCGACGTGGCGGGGACCGCTCACGCGCCGGACCCGTCGACCATCGGGAGGTCGACGCCGCGCTCGCGGGCGACCTCGACGGCGCGCTCGTAGCCCGCGTCGGCGTGGCGCATCACCCCGGTCCCCGGGTCGGCGGTGAGGACCCGCTCGAGGCGCTCCGCCGCGAGGTCGGTGCCGTCGGCGACGACCACCATGCCGGCGTGGATGCTGCGCCCGATGCCGACGCCGCCGCCGTGGTGGACGCTCACCCAGCTCGCGCCGGCACTCACGTTCAGGAGCGCGTTCAGGATGGGCCAGTCGGCGATGGCGTCGGAGCCGTCGCGCATGTCCTCGGTCTCGCGGTACGGGCTCGCGACCGACCCGGCGTCGAGGTGGTCGCGGCCGATGACGATCGGCGCCGAGACCTCGCCCGTGCGGACCAGCTCGTTGAAGCGGCGCCCGAGCCGGGCCCGCTCGCCGTACCCGAGCCAGCAGATCCGGGCGGGGAGGCCCTGGAACGCCACCCGCTCGGAGGCGAGATGGATCCAGCGCGCGAGCGCCTCGTCGTCGGGGAACTCCTCGAGGACCGCGCGGTCGGTCGCCGCGATGTCGGCGGGATCGCCCGACAGGGCCACCCACCGGAACGGCCCCTTCCCCTCGCAGAAGAGCGGCCGGATGTAGGCCGGGAGGAAGCCGGGGTAGGCGAAGGCGCGGTCGAAGCCGCCGAGCTCGGCCTCGCGCCGGAGCGAGTTGCCGTAGTCGAACACCTGGGCACCGCGATCGAGGAAGGCGACCATCGCCTCACCGTGTCGCGCCATCGACTCCCGCGCCCGGCGCACGAAGCCGTCGGGGTCCTCGCGAGCGAGCCGCTCGGCCGCCGCGACGGAGAGGTCGACCGGGACGTAGGACAGCGGGTCGTGCGCGCTCGTCTGGTCGGTGACGATGTCGGCGGGGAAGTCGAGCTCGAGGAGCCGCGGGAGGACGTCGGCGGCGTTGCCCACGACGCCCACCGACAGGGGACGACGGTCGTCCCGGGCGGCGGTGCACCGCGCGACGGCGTCCTCGAGGTCGGCGGCGACCTCGTCGAGGTAGCGGGTCTCGACGCGTCGCTGCACCCGCCGTGCATCGACATCGACGCACAGCGCGACGCCGTCGTTCATCGTGATCGCGAGTGGCTGCGCCCCGCCCATCCCGCCGAGCCCGGCGGTGAGCGTGATGGTGCCGGCGAGGGTGCCGTCGAAGTGCCGGCGAGCGATCTCCGCGAAGGTCTCGTAGGTGCCCTGCAGGATCCCCTGGGTCCCGATGTAGATCCACGACCCGGCCGTCATCTGCCCGTACATCGTGAGGCCCTCGGCCTCGAGGCGGCGGAAGGTCTCCCAGTCGGCCCAGTCCGGGACGAGGAGCGAGTTCGCGAGCAGCACCCGCGGCGCCCATGCGTGGGTCCGGAACACCCCGACCGGCTTGCCCGACTGGACCAGCAGGGTCTCGTCGTCCTCGAGGCGGCGGAGGGTCGCGACGATGGCCTCGAACGCCTCCCACGACCGCGCCGCCCGGCCGGTGCCGCCGTAGACGACGAGGTCCTCGGGGCGCTCGGCGACCTCCGGGTCGAGGTTGTTCATCAGCATCCGGAGGGCGGCCTCCTGGGCCCAGCCCTTGCAGGAGCGGTCCGTCCCCCGCGGGGCGCGGACGGTCCTCGGTTCGCTCACGCGGTCACTCCCGGTCGTGCCTCGAGCCTAGGGGTCGGTCGACCGGGGCGGTGGGTGGCGCGGCCGCCGGCGCGGCGACCAGACTGCCCGTTCCCTCCCACGACAGGATCCGTCCGTGAGCTTCGGCGAGGCCTTCACCGGGCTCGAGGCCTACGACCTCCTGCTGTTCGTGTTCGGGTTCTGCCTCCTCGGCGTGTCCGTGCTGCCGCGGCTGCTCCACGACAAGCCGCTGTCCGTGCCCATCCTCGTGCTCGGGGTGGGGGTCCTGGCCTGGACGCTGCCGCTGGGCTTGCTCACGCCGGACCCGGTCGACGAGCACGGTCACCTCACGGAGCGCCTGACCGAGTTCGGCGTGATCGTGTCCCTCATGGTCGCGGGGCTGTCCATCGACCGCCGCTTCTCGTGGCACGCGTGGGGCTCGACCTGGCGGCTCCTCGCGATCACGATGCCGCTGTCGATCGGGGCGGCGGCGCTCCTCGGATGGTGGGCCGGGCTCGTGCCTGCCACCGCGGCGCTGTTCGGCGCCGTCATCTCCCCGACCGACCCGGTCCTCGGCAAGGACCTCGAGGTGGGGCCGCCCGGTGAGGGCGCCGAGGGCGACGAGACCGAGGAGGCGGACCACACCGAGGCGGGCGAGGAGGACGAGGTCCGCTTCGCCCTGAGCTCCGAAGCGGGGCTCAACGACGGCCTCGCGTTCCCGTACACCAACCTCGCGATCGCGATGGCCATGGCGGGCGCGGCACCGTCGAACTGGTTCGGCACCTGGCTGGCGGTCGACGTCGGGTTCAAGATCGTCGTCGGCGTGGTGCTCGGGTGGCTGTTCGGCAAGGTGCTGGGCGCGACGATCCTCCGGTTCCCGGCCGAGACCGAGGTCGCGAAGGACGTGACGGGCATGGCTGCGCTGGCCGGGACCCTCCTCGCCTTCGGCGGGACCGAGTTCGTGGGCGGCTACGGCTTCCTCGCCACGTTCGTCGCCGCCGCGACGCTGCGCCAGAGCGACCGGTGGAACGACTACCACGACCACCTGGAGGGCTTCGGCGAGCAGATGGAGCGGGTGGTGCTCGTGCTCGTGATGCTGTTCTTCGGCGGCGCGCTCGCCCGCGGGCTCCTCGCGCCGCTGACGTGGGAGCTCGGCCTCGTCGCGGTGGCGCTGGTCCTCCTCGTGCGACCGTTGAGCGGACTGGTCGCGATGATCCGGATGCCGCGCTCGCCGTGGCGGGACCGCGCCGCGATCAGCTTCTACGGCATGCGCGGGATCGGGACCTTCTACTACCTGTCCCACGCCCTCGAGAGCACCGGGTTCGAGCAGGCCGACGAGGTCTGGGCGGTCGCCGGACTGGTCGTGCTCATCTCGGTCGTGCTGCACGGCGTCACGGCCGCGCCGGTCCTGCGTCGGCTCGACCGCGCGCGGCACGACACCGAGCACTCGGCGGCCGCCAACCCCCACACCGGCTGAGCCAGGTCAGACCGGGGTGACGTTGGGCGGCGGGGCGTGCTGGACGGGAGCGCCGCCTCCCCCACCGCCGCCGGCCGCACCACCGCGCGCGAGGTTGGCGAACTTCGTGAGGTGGTTGAGGAAGGCGAGCTTCACGATCCCGGTCGCGCCGTTGCGGTGCTTGGAGATGATGAGCTCGGCGATGCCCTTGTCGGGGGTGTCCTCGTCGTAGACCTCGTCGCGGTAGATGAACGCCACGATGTCGGCGTCCTGCTCGATCGAGCCCGACTCACGGAGGTCGGCGAGCTGCGGGCGCTTGTCGGTGCGGGACTCGGGCTGACGCGACAGCTGCGACAGGGCGATGACCGGGACGTTCAGCTCCTTGGCGAGCATCTTGAGGCCACGGGAGATCTCGGAGACCTCCTGCTGGCGGTTCTCGACCCGGCGGTGCGACTGCATCAGCTGCAGGTAGTCGACGATGATGAGCTCGAGCCCGTGCTTGGCCTTCAGCCGCCGGCACTTCGAGCGGATCTCCATCAGCGTGATCGACGGCGTGTCGTCGATGAACAGCGGCGCGTCGGAGAGCCGCCCGAGCGCGTCGCCGAGCTTGCGCCAGTCCGCGTCCTCGAGCCGCCCGGTCTTGATCCGGTTCGAGTCGATGCGCGCCTCGGAGGCCAGCATGCGGTTCACGATCTCGATCTTGCTCATCTCCAGGCTGAAGATGATCGCCGGCTGCCGCGTCTCCACCGTCACGTACTGCGCCAGGTTCAGAGCGAGGCTCGACTTCCCCATCGCCGGTCTCGCCGCCACCACGACGAGGTTCTGGGGCTGCAGGCCCGCGGTGAGGCGGTCGAGGTCGTTGAAGCCGGTGGCGAGACCGGTCACCTCCGAGCGGTTCTCGGCGAGCTTCTCGATCTGCTCGAAGGACTCGTTGAGGAGGTCCTTCAGCTGCGCGTAGTCGGAGGTCACGCCGGTCTGGGCGATCTCGTAGACGATGCCCTCGGCCTGGTCGACGACGTTGGTGGCGTCGTCGGGCGACTCGTAGCCGAGCGCCGCGATCTCGGTGCCGGCGTCGATGACCCGCCGCAGCAGCGCCTTCTCGCGCACGATCCGGGCGTAGTGGACGGCGTTCGCGGCGGTCGGGACGGCGGCGGTCAGGTCGTGGATCGAGCCGGCGCCGCCGACCTCGTCGAGCCGGCCGTTCCGGGCCAGCCAGTCGAGGATCGTGACGGCGTCGCAGGGCTCGCCCTTGTGCATCAGCTCCTGGACGCCCTCGAAGACCACCCGGTGCGCGGTCCGGTAGAAGTCGCTCGGCTTGAGGATCTCGACGACCTCGTTGGCCGCGTTCCGCGACAGCAGGGCCGCGCCGAGGACCGAGACCTCGGCCTCGAGCGAGTGCGGCGGCACGCGGTCGTAGCCGCGGCGCGCGCCGTTGCCGTTGCTCCCTCCCTCCTCGGGGCGGGTCGCGACAGGCGGGGGCGGGGCGGGAGGCATGGAGCTCATGGGTCGGACGCTACCGAGGGGGTGGGACACGCACGGGCGGTCGCGACGGACCGCTCCGTGGACAGCATGTGGACGCCCGGCGCCCGCCTGGGGAGAACCTGCCGCCTGCTGTGGACCCGGTGTGGACGAGCGCCCCGGACGGCCCGGCGGCGTGGACCGGGAACGACGGAGGCCACCCCGGACGGGGTGGCCTCGGTCGACTGCGGAAGAGCGTCAGGCGGTCCCGGCGGACGCGTCCTCGGCGACGGCCTCGTCGTCGGTGGACTCGTCGGTCGTGGCCTCGTCGGACGCGGCTGCCTCCGTGTCCACCCCGGCCTCGGCGCGCTGCGTCTCGTACTCCTTCGCGGCCTCGAGGGCCTGCTCGGCCAGCACCTCGACGTCGGTCTCGGAGCCCTCGGCCGCGTCGGACGCGGCGTCGGTGATCGCGGCCTCGTCGACCTCGGGCTCGGCCGGCCCGCCGAGGGTCACCTTGCCCTCCTCGTCGACGACCTCGACGGTCACGAGCGCCTCGACCTGCGGGTGGACCCGGATCGGCACCTCGTACTCGCCGATGCGCTTGATCGTGCCCTTGAGGTCGATGCGGCGCTTCTCGATGTCGTGCCCACGGTCCTTCAGGACGCGGTGGACGTCGTTGACACCGACGGAGCCGTAGAGGTTGCCCGACTCGTCGACGCGGGCCGGGACGCGCAGCGTCCGCGACTCGAGCGTCTCCTTCATGGCGTACGCCGAGTCGACCGTCTTGGCCTCCGCCGCCTTGCGGCTGCGGGTGATGGCCTCGGCCTCCTTCATCGCACCCTTGGTGGCGAGGATCGCCAGCCCGCGGGGGATGAGGAAGTTGCGGCCGTAGCCGTCGGCGACGTCGACGACGTCACCCGGCAGGCCGAGGTTGTCGACCTCGTTCTTGAGGATGACCTTCATCGCTCGTCTCCTATCGGACCGTGTAGGGGATGAGCGCCATCTCACGGGCGTTCTTGATCGCGCCGCCGAGCTGGGTCTGGCACTTGGCGCAGTTCCCGGTCGTGCGGCGCGCCTTGATCTTGCCGCGCTCGTTGAGGAAGGACTTGAGCAGGCCCAGGTCCTTGTAGTCGATGTACTCGATGCCCTGCCGGCAGATGGGGCAGGGCTTGTCCTTGCGTGGCTTGCGCTTCTTCTTCGGGGGCATGACGTGCTCCTGGAAAGCAGGGAAGTGGGAGGTGTCGGTCTAGAAGGGGACGTCGTCGTCGGACGGGGGCGGCGGGCCGTCCCAGCCGCTGCCGCCGCTGCCCGAGCCCGAGCCGGAGGTCTTGGAGATGGTCGCCCGCGCCCAGCGCAGCGACGGCGAGACCTCGTCGGCCTCGATCTCGGTGACCCAGACGGTCTGGCCCTCACGGTTCTCGTAGGACCGGACCTTCACCCGGCCGATCACGACGACGCGGTCGCCCTTGTGCAGCGACTCGGCGACGTTCTCGGCCATGTCGCGCCAGATGTTGACGCCCATGAAGGTCGTCTCTTCCTGCTGCTGGCCGCTCTTGTCCGTGTAGCGACGGTTGACCGCGATCCGGAAGTTGCAGACGGCCGCCCCGCTGGGGGTGAACCGGAGGTCCGGGTCGTCGGTCAGGTTCCCGATCATCGTGATGAAGTTGCTCTCGAACGCCATCGGCGTCTCCGTTCCCTCGTGGTGTCGATCCGCGTGGACCGACCGTTGGCTTCGTCCGTGTCGGAGGACGGGCCGGCGGTCAGGCGGGCTTGCGGATGCGGAGGGTGGGACGCACCGTCTTGAAGCGGACGATGTCGTCGGACAGCTTCAGCAGACGCTCGAGCTCGTCGAGCCCCTCGGACGAGGCCTCGAAGTCGAGCACGCCGTAGTAGGCGTGGTCGCGCTTGTCGATCTCGTAGGCCAGGGTGCGCTTGCCCCACCAGGCCTCGTCGATCAGCTGGCCACCTTGCTTGTCGAGCAGGCCCTTGACCCGCTCCCAGACCGCCTGGGCGGCCTCGTCATCCAAGGTGTCAGGGATGATCACCATCATCTCGTAGCGGCGCATCGTGCACCTCCCATGGTCGTTCGCGGCCCCTCTCGGGCGTGTCCAGCGCAGGCAGCGCGAGGACACCGGTGGGGGCAGGGGTGCTTCCCACGTGGAACCGGCATCTGACCGGTCGACCCGGGTGGCGGACCCGCGGACACGCGGCGACACACCACCAGGCAGTGGGACGCGGCACGGTACCGCGGGACCCGTCCTCCGACAACCTCGACGCTACGCCGTCCCCGTGACACGGCGCCGGCGGCCGTCCCCAGCCTGTGGACGACACCCGCCGCCACATCTGTGGACAGCGGCAGCCCCCGGAGCACGCCGGTGACCGCACACCGCACGGTCGCGGCGGGTCCGCAACGGTCACTCCCAGGGTCGGCCGAACAGCACGACGCGTCCGAAGGCGATGAGCGACAGCGCGACGGCCGCGGCGCCGGCGAGGCGGACGGCGGTGCGGTCCGAGCCGCCCGGGGGGCCGACCGCGACGACGTCGTCGGCGACCGGGTCGGGGCTCGCGTCCGGGCTGGGGGCCGCCGGGAACGGCTCGAGCGGTTCGGGCGAGGTGTCCGACACCACCGGCGGCGCGACCGCGGTCCCGCCGCCCTCCGTCGGGCTCGGCGAGCCGGGCACCTCGGTGGCCTCCCCGAACCCCAGCGACGGCGCGGACCGTCGCGTCGGACGCGGGGACGGCGACGGGGAGGCGGCGGAGGGCGCCGGCGCGGCCGTCGGGGACGGCGCGGGCTGCTTCGGGGACGGGGAGGGCGCGGGCGCCGGCGAGGGTGACGGCGACGGGCTCGGTGGGGCTGGCGGGGGCGGGGACTCGGCCGGGGCCGGCGTGACGGTGATCGTCCCGCGCATCCGGTCGGGGTGCACCCGGCAGCTGTACTCGATGGTCGTGGGCTGGGAGGAGGTCCACTCGAAGGTGGTCCCCCTCGTGCCGCACCCCTCGGGGTTCACGAGCGAGCAGTCCGGGTGGGAGTCGAAGACGCCGGGCGAGGTCACCGAGTGGGGGGCCTCCCCCTTCCACGTCCAACGCACGGTGTCACCGGCGACGATCTCGATCGCCGCCGGCGCGTACTCGTGGTCGAGGACGCCGACGTCGACGGTGGCGGCCAGCGCGGCGGCCCCGCCGGTCGCCCACGCGAGCGCCGTCGCACCGAGGACGGCGGCGACGGCGGCGGGGACTCGGCGCGGACGGGACACGGCGGGACGGTACCCCCGTCTCAGGGGACCTCGACGTCGGCCACGTGCGGGAGGAGACGGCGGAGGAGCGCGACGCGGCGCTCGAGACCGAGGACGGTGACGTGCTCGTGGTCGGCGTGTGCCCCGTCGCCGTCCGGGCCGAGCCCGTCGAGGACGGCCGCCCCGACCGCGGCGGCGAGGTTGCCGTCCGAGGCACCCCCGACGGAGACGGTCCCGACCTCCTGCCCCGCCTCGAGCGCCGCGGAGCGCAGCGCGGGCAGGAGCGGAGCGGAGGCGGACGGCGGCAGCGCCGGGCGGTTCAGCGGCAGGTCGACCTCGAGCGTGGCGCCGTTGGTCGGACGCAGCGCCTCGAGTCCGGCCCGCACGCGGTCGAGCTCGTGCTCGTCGAAGAAGCGGACGTCGAGCGTCGCCTCGGCCCGCGCCGGCACGGTGTTCACCGTCGTGCCGGCGGTGACCGTGGTCGGCGTCACGGTCGTTCCGGCCGCGGCGTCCCCGAGTGCGTCGACGGCGGTCAGGACGGAGGCGAGACCGACCGCCGCGTTGATCCCCTCCAGGGGCGCGAGGCCCGCGTGGGACGCCCGGCCGACGCAGGCCAGCCGACCGAGCGAGACCCCCTTGCGTGCCGTCTTCACCGCCCCGTTGGCCCCGCACGGCTCGAGGACGAGCACCCGTCCGCAACGGCGCGCCTCGGCCTCGATCTCGTCGCGTGACGCCAGGGAGCCGACCTCCTCGTCGGTCGTGAGGAGGACGCGCACGGCCGGGGCCGCGCCCTCGGACGCGAGCGCGGCGAGCGCGTGCACGGCCACCACGATCCCCGACTTCATGTCGAAGACCCCGGGCCCGGTGATGCGGCCGTTCGCCACGGCGAACGGCAGCCGCTCGAGCGTCCCGAGGGGCCACACGGTGTCGTGGTGGCCGAGGAGCAGCACGGCGGGCTCGTCCGGTCCCGCGTTGGTCCACCGCACCCGGCCGTCCGCACCGACCGCGGCGCTCCCCCCGAGCCGCCCCTCGAGGAGCTCCGCGACCACCGCGGCCGAGGCGTGCAGCGCCGGCGGGTCGTTGCTGGGCGATTCGACCTCCACGAGGCGGCGGAGGTCGTCGAGGACGGTGTCGAGGTGCACGTCGCCTCCGAGCAGTGGCCGGGCGGCGGAGGACCGCGCCGGCACGCTACAGCGCGGCGCGGGCGGCAGTCCGCTGGGTGCTGCTCCGCGTCCAGGCGGTCGGTCAGCGGAAGCGGACGAGGAAGTAGCGCTTCTTGCCCACCCGCAGCACGAGGGTGGTCTCGCCCGCGAGGTCGTCGGGCCCGAGCGTGCGGGCGGCGTCCTCGACGGGGACGTTGTTGAGCCGCACACCGCCCTGCTCCACGAGCCGGCGCGCCTCGCCGTTGCTCTTGGCGGCGCCCACGGCCGTCATGACCTCGAGGAGGCCGAGGCCGTCGTCGAGCGCGGCCCGATCGAGCTCGGCGGACGGCGCGGCGTCGAAGGCGTCCGCGAGCACGCGGTCGTCGATGCCCGTGAACCGCTCGCTGCCGAACAGCGCCTCGGTCGCCTGCTGTGCCGCTGCGACGCCGTCGGCGCCGTGGATGATCCGGGTGGCCTCCTCGGCGAGCCGGCGCTGCGCGGCACGCCCGGCGGGGTCGGCCTCGAGCTGGCCCTCGAGCTCGGCGATCTCGTCGAGCTCGAGGTAGGTGAACAGCTTCAGGAACCGGACCACGTCGGCGTCGTGGGTGTTCAGCCAGTACTGGTAGTACGCGTACGGCGAGGTCATCTCCGGGTCGAGCCAGACGGCGTTGCCGGCGGACTTCCCGAACTTGCGACCGTCGGCGGTCAGCAGCAGCGGCCACACGAGCCCGTACGCCCGGGCGTCGGAGCCGTGGATCCGACGGATGAGGTCGGTCCCGGCCGTGATGTTGCCCCACTGGTCCGAGCCGCCGCCCTGGAGCCGGCAGCCCTCGGCCTCGTAGAGGTGCACGTAGTCGTAGGCCTGGAGGAGCTGGTAGCTGAGCTCGGTGAAGGTGAGCCCCTGCTCGCGCTCCTCGAGGCGCTTCTTCACCGACTCGCGCGCGATCATCTGGTTGACCGACACGTGCGTGCCGACATCGCGGAGGAAGCCGAGGAAGCTGAAGGCCGACAGCCAGTCGTGGTTGTCGACGAGCTTGCCGGCGGTGGGACGGTCCGGGTCGTCGGACAGGTCCATCACGTGCGCGAGCTGGCGCCGGATGCCGGCGAGGTTGGCCTCGATCCGGTCGTCATCGAGGAGCTCGCGCTCGGTGTCGCGGCCGGAGGGGTCACCGATGCGCCCGGTCGCGCCGCCGGCGATCGCGATGGGACGGTGTCCGAGGCGTTGCAGCCACGACATCGCCATCATCCCGACCAGGTTGCCGGCGTGGAGGGACGGCGCGGTCGGGTCGAACCCCACGTAGTAGGTGACCTGCTCGGTCGCGAAGAGCTCGCGCAGGCCGTCCTCGTCGGTGACGTCCTGCACGAACCCGCGGGCACGCAGGACGTCGATGGGGTTGCGGTCGCTCGTCATGGCGCCGCACGTTACCCGCGTGCCCGGGCACCCCGGCCGCGGGGGCACGCCCCCGCGGTGACCACGGTGGGGGCGCGCGGCCTAGCCTGCGGCCGGCGGGAGGTCGGGAGTGTCCACAGCACGCAGGCTCTTCCGGCTCGCCCTGGGCGGACGCGCCCCGCTCGTCGACGGGGTCGAGACCGTCGCCGGGATCCGCGGGCCGGTCCGCATCCGCCGTGACCGCTGGCACGTCCCGCACGTCACCGCGGCGCACGACGCCGACGCCTTCTACGGCCTCGGGTTCTGCCAGGGCCAGGACCGCGCCTTCCAGGTCGAGACGTACAAGCGCGTCGCCAACGGCACCCTCGCCGAGCTGATCGGCGAGGACGCCATCGACATCGACCGGCTGACCCGCCGGCTCGGGCTCCGCCAGTCGGCCGAGGCGCAGCTCGGGGAGCTCCGCCCCGACCTGCGGGCGCGGATCGCCGCCTTCGCCGCCGGCGTCACCGACGGCGCGACCGTGGGGTCGCCGACGCAGGCGCACGAGTTCACCCTCCTGCGCTCGGCGCCGAGCCACCACGGCGCGGTCGACGTCGTCGCCACGCTCAAGCTCCAGTCGTTCCTCCTCGCCGGGAACTGGCAGGAGGAGCTCATGCGCCTCAAGGTGCTGACCGCCGACGGCGAGGAGGCGCTGCGCGCGCTGGACCCGCGCACCCCCGGCCACCTCGCCGCCACCTCGCCCGTGGGTGCCGCGGTGGGCCGCCTCGTCGACCGGCTCGGCGCCGACCTCGACCGGCTGCAGGAGCACGTCGCGGTCGGGGGCGCCTCCAACAACTGGGCGCTCGCCGGCGGGCGGACCGCTTCGGGCCGGCCCATCGTCGCCAACGACCCGCACCTGCCCCCCAGCCTCCCGCCGCCGTGGTACCTGGCCCACCTCGCCACGCCGGCCTGGGCGGTCGCCGGCGCGGCCTTCGCCGGCACCCCGGGCATCGCGGCCGGTCACAACGGCACCGTGGCCTGGGGCGTGACGGCGGGGCTCGCCGACGACACCGACCTGTTCCTCGAGGAGCTGGTCGAGCTCGACGGCGCACCCGCCGTCCGGGGTCCCGACGGGCCGCAGGCCTGCACCGTCCGACGCGAGGTCATCGCCGTCTCCGGTGGCGACCCGGTCGTCGAGGAGGTCCTCGTCACGCCGCGCGGCCCGCTCCTCGGGGACAGCATCGGCACGCTCGCCGGCGTGGCGACGGAGCCCGACCGGACGCTGGGGCTGGCGATCAGCGGCGTGTGGCTCGGCGGCGGCGAGGTCGAGGGGCTCCTCGACGCGGCGGACGCGACCTCCTTCGACGACCTCCGGCAGCGCTTCGCCCGGTGGCCGGGGATGTCCCTCAACCTCGTCGGTGCCGACACCGCCGGCGGCATCGGGTGGCAGCTCGTCGGCGAGCTCCCCGTCCGGCGCAGCGGCACCGGGGTCGTCCCGACGCCCGGGTGGGTCGAGGACGCGGGCTGGACCGCCGCACGCGTGCCGTTCGACGCCATGCCCTCCGAGCTCGACCCCGAGGCCGGTTTCGTCGTCACGGCCAACAACACGCCGGTCGCGGAGGGACGGAACCCCTTCCTGGGCTCCGACTTCCTCGACGGCTACCGCGCGACCGCGATCCGGGACGCGCTCGCCGCCCGCGACGACTGGGACCCCGCGGCGACCGCGGACCTCCAGCGCGACACCCGCTCGATCCCGTGGGAGGAGCTCCGCACGCACGTCCTCGACCTGGAGCGGGCCGACCCCGACGCACGCCTCGCCCTCCGCCTCCTCCGCGCCTGGGACGGCCGCATCGAGGTCGACCGCGCCGGCGCCGCCGTCTTCGAGCTCGCGCTGGCGGGCCTCGTGCGGCGCGTCGCGCGCGCGAAGGCCCCCCACGCCGCCGAAGCGCTCCTCGGGGCGAGCCCGATCCGCGCGCTCGTCCCGCACAGCATCGTCGGGCTGAAGCGCACCGCCCACGTGATCGAGCTGGTGCGGACGCGGCCCGACGGGTGGTTCGACGAGGGCTGGGACGCCGTCCTCCTCGATGCGCTGGGCGACGCCGTCCGCGAGCTCCGCGCGGCCCGCGGCGACGACGTCGCCGACTGGGGGTGGGGCGAGGTCCGGACCCTGACGCTCCGCCACGCGGTCGGTCGGGCCGTCCCGGCGCTCGGCCGGGTCTTCGACCGCGGGCCCTACCCGTGCGCCGGCGACGCGAACACCATCCCACAGGCGTCGGTCCCGCCGCTCGCGCCGCTCGACGATCCGCTCGCGGTCGCCAACCTCCGCATGGTCGTCGACGTCGGGGACTGGTCCGCCGCCCGGTGGGTCCTCGCCGGCGGGCAGTCCGGCAACCCCGTCTCGCCCCACTACGACGACCAGCTCGAGCGCTGGCTCGCCGGCGACGGCATCCCGATCGCCTGGACCGAGGAGGAGGTCGCGACGGCGGCCGTCTCGGACCTGCGCCTCGTCCCGGCCTACCGTGACGGTCCCCCGGAGGAGGAACGACCGTGACCAGGTGCCGCTGCGACGTCCTGAACGTCATGAGCGGGGACGCCGCGTCCGACTACGCCGTGCAGCACCTCGACCGCGTCCGCGAGGACGGGCAGGGCCAGACCTACTACCGCTGCCCCGAGACGGGGACCGCGTGGGTCGAGGAGCGCGCCCCGGACACCTACGCCGGCGAGTCCCGCCGACTCCGCCGGACGGACCGCTCCCGCATCTGAGGGCCGTACCCTCGGCCTCCCCCGATCCTGGAGGCTGACGTGGGGTTCGTGCAGAAGAAGGGCGGGGACGAGGGCGGCAGCGGCGGCTCCGGGCTCGAGATGGACCTCGACCTCCAGGCGTGTGCGGTGTGCCGGCGCGAGCTCCTGCCGTGGCAGGACACCTGCCCCGAGGACGGCGGCACAGCCGTGCCGAAGGCGGGACTGCCGGCGGTCGAGGACCCGGTGGCGGCCCGTCTCGCCGCGCTCCTCGACGAGCCCGAGCCGGCGGGCGGCCCCGCCGACGAGCCGGGCGAGCGGGCCTAGTCCCCGTCCTCCGCGAGCGCGATGCGGATGCGGCGGAAGCCCTTGCCCTTGTTGTCGACCTTCACGATGCGGATGCGGCCGACCTCGTCGGTGGCCTGCACGTGGGTGCCGCCGTCGGCCTGACGGTCGAGCCCGACGATGTCGATCACGCGCACCTCGCGGAGATCGGGCGGCAGCAGGCTCACCTTCGTGCGGATGAGGCTCGGGTCCCGGTCGGCCTCCTCACGCGGGAGGAAGTCGACCTCGACGGGACGGGCCGACGCGAGCTGCCGGTTGAGCTCGTCCTCGATGGCGTCCCGGTCACGGTCGCTGTCCCAGTCGGCGATCTCGAAGTCGAGCCGGCCCTCACCCGGCTCCATGTTCCCGCCGGTGACCGGGCTCTGGAAGCGCTCCCACACCACGCCGCAGAGGGCGTGCATCGCCGTGTGCGTGCGCATCAGCGCGTAGCGCCGCTCCCAGTCGACCTCGCCGCGCACCTCGGTCCCCGTCGGCGGCAGCCCGCCCTCGAGCCAGTGCCAGACCCGGTCCCCGTCGGAGGCGACGCGCACGACCTCGAGGCGGTCGTCGCCGATCCAGAGCGCCCCGGTGTCGTGCGGCTGGCCGCCCCCACCGGGGTAGAAGACCGTCCGGTCGAGGAGCACGCGCCCGTCGTCGGGGTCGACGTCGACGACCGCAGCCGCGACCTCGCGCGCGTAGGCGTCGGTCGAGTACAGCTTCTCCGTCATCGCGTAGGACCTCCGGCGTCGCATCCGCCCCGACGCTACTCGCCGACCCGGCCGCCGGAGCGCCAGTACTCGCCGCCGGCGCGGTCGAGCAGGCCCTCGTCGATGAGGGCACGCCGCAGGGTCGTGTAGTCGTCGCTGAAGACCCGGAGGACGTCGTTGACCTCGCGCTCCGGGTACCGCCGGCCGGGCTCGAACTCCAGCGCGAGCCGCTCCAGCACCACCAGCCGCTTCGACAGCACCATCGGCCACTCGACGAGCCGGCGCCCCTCGAAGAAGCGCGCGATCACCTCGTGCTCCTCCGGGAGCATGCCGCGGAAGAGGTACGGGTCGGCCGGCTCCGGCCCCGGGAGGTCACGCGCGAGCGCCACGACCGCGTCCTCGCCCAGCTCGTAGCGCTCCCCGCGGCGGCGGACGAGACCGGCCGTGACGAGCGGCGCCACCGCCTGGAGGACGTGCTTGCGACGCAGGCCCGTCTCGTCCTCGAGCTCCTCCGCGGTGCGGGGACGCACGCCGACGAGGCCCAGGACCACGAGCCGGCGCGGGTTCAGGAGCAGCCGGAGGAGGTCGGTGCGCTCCTCGTCGCTGCTCGCCGCCACGGCTCCCGCCTCCTGCTCGCGCCAGGTCGGCGCTGGACGGTACCGAGGCCACGTAGCCTCCCGGCCATGCGCTGCCCCGTGTGCCACGACGAGTACGAGCCGGACGTCGTCCGGTGCGTCGACTGCGACGTCCCGCTCCTCGCCGCCGACGCCCCGCTGCCCGCACGCGTGGACGCGCTGCTGGGCACCTTCCACCCCGTGGTGGCCGAGCGCATCCTGGCGCTCGTGGCCCACCGCGGGATCGCCGCCGACGCGGTCCCGGCCGACGGGCGGGTCGAGGTCATCGTGGACCGCGAGTGGCGTGACGACCTGCGCGCCGAGCTCGTCGTCGGCTGGGCCGACCTCGTGGCACGGCTGCCCGACGAGGAGCGCCGCGACGTCGTGGTCCTCGGCGGTCCCCAGCCGGGGTGGCACGACCCACCCCGGGGCGCATGGATCGACCGCCAGGGGCGGCTCCAGGTCGACCCCACCGACGACGAGGTCGAGGAAGCCGACGCCAGCCGCGTGGTGGGACCGGCGCTGCTGGCGATCGGCGCGGTGCTGCTGCTGTTCGCCTGGTACGAGGGAGGCGGCAGCTCGCGTGCGATCGCCGTGGTGCTCGGCCTCGGGTCCATCGGCCTCGGCCTGTTCGTGCCGCGCTGACGTGCGCGCGACCCGCGCCGCGCTCCTCGCCGCCGGCGTCGCCCTCCTGGCCACGCTCGGCGCGCTGGCACTGAAGTCCTGGTGCGGCGTCCCCGGGGCGGGGGACGACCTCTACCTGCGCTGGTGCTACTCCGACATCCCGCCCCTGTGGTTCATCGAGCGGCTCGACCAGGGCGCGGTCCCGTACCTCGACCACCCCGTCGAGTACCCGGTGCTCACGGGCCTGTGGATGTGGCTCGCGGCGCTCCCCGCCTCGTCGGCCGGGACGTTCCTCCTGTGGACCGGGGCGCTGCTCGCCGCCTCGGCGGCGGCCACGGCGGCCCTGCTCGCCCGTGAGGTCGGGCTGCCCCGCGCCGCCCTGGCGTTCGCGGCCGCGCCGACCCTCCTCGTCAGCGGCGCGGTCAACTGGGACCTCCCCGCGGTGGCCCTCGCGGCCGCGGGCCTCGTCGCCCACCGTCGGGCGCGGGACGGGCTGTCCGGGGCGCTCCTCGGGCTCGGGACCGCTGCCAAGCTCTTCCCGGGGCTGTTCCTCGTGCCCGCAGCCGCGGCCGCCTGGCGGCTGCGCGGTCGCCGCGCCGGCCTCACCACCGTCCTCGCCGGCGCCGTGGCCTGGTGGGCCGTCAACGTCCCCGTCGCGCTCGCCGCCCCCGAAGGCTGGCTGCGGTTCTTCGAGCTCTCCCGCGAGCGGCCGTCGGACTGGGACGCGCTGTGGACGGTCGCGATGCGGCTGACCGGATGGTCCCCGACGGTCCCGACGCTCAACCTCGGAACGGCGCTGGCGTTCCTCGCCGGCGCCGGGGCGCTCGCGGTCGTCGCCGCCCGAGGCGACCCGCCGGCGACCTGGCATCTCGCCAGCCTGCCGCTGCTCACCGTGTTCCTCCTCACCAGCAAGGTCTACTCGCCGCAGTTCTCGCTGTGGCTGCTGCCGCTGTTCGCGCTCGCCTTCCCCGGGTGGGGCTGGCTCGCGGCCTTCGCCGTCGCCGACGTCGCCGTGACCGTCACCCGCTTCCCGTACCTCGCGAACTTCGTGGACGGCGGCCTCGACGGGGCCTGGTCGTGGGCGCCGTTCGCGACGGCCGTGGTCGTGCGCGCGCTCGTCCTCTCGGGTGCGGCCTGGGTCGGGTGGCGGCGCGCCGTCGCCGGGGCGACGCCGTGACCGCCGCGGCGCCCCGCTGGCCCTCGCGCGGCGAGTGGCACACCGCCGTCGTGCTCGTGCTCGCCACGCGTGCCGCGTTCTGGGTGGTCGCCGGGCTGGCGCAGTCCCTCCTCGGTGGCGGCGCCGGCCGTCCCGTCCTCGGCGTCCAGCACTGGCGCCGCTGGGACGCCGACATCTACGCCACGATCGCCGAGCACGGCTACACCGGCCCCGCTGCGGAGCCGTGGAGCGAGGCCTTCCCGCCGGCGTGGCCGCTGCTGCTGCGGGCCGTGTCCGCGACCGGCGTCCCCGTCACGGTCGCGGGGCTGCTGCTGACCACCGTCGCCACCGTCGTCGCGGTCGCATCCCTCATCCGTCTCGTCGACGAGGAACGTCCCCGGCGCGACGACGCCGTGGTCGCCGGCGCGACGCCGGGGACCAGGGCCGCGCTCTTCCTCCTGCTGTTCCCGACCGCCGTCTTCCTCGTCGCGGGCTACAGCGAAGCGCTCTTCCTCGCCGGCGCGATCCCGGCGTTCCGCGAGGCGCGGCGCGGCCGCTGGGGCCGGGTCGCGCTCCCCGCGACGGTCGCCGTGGCGGCGCGCTGGACGGGGCTGTTCCTGCTCGTGGGGCTCGCCGTCGAGCTGGTGGCCCAGCTGCGTGCGCGACCGGACGACGCGGACCGGTCGCTCCGTCGGGGCGCCGGTGCGCTCGCCGTGGCCACGCTGCCGGTCCTGGCGTTCGCGGCCTGGCTCGCGGGCGTCCGCGGCGACCCGCTGTCCTTCCTCACGGCGCAGCGCGAGGGCTGGGGCCGGCGGTTCGTGGGGCCGGTCGAGAGCTTCCGTGCGACCTGGGAGACCTGGGCCGGCGACTACCCGCCGGCGCTGCTCCTGACCTGGCGGCTCGAGATCGTGGCCGCGCTCGTCGGGGTGGCGCTCGTCGTCGTGCTCGTGCGCCGGCGCGAGTGGGGCTACGCCGCCTTCGCGGGCTCGACGCTCGCGGTCTACCTCACGAGCAGCTGGTACTACTCGGTGCCACGGGCGCTGCTCGTGCTGTTCCCGGCCGTGGTCGTCCTCGCCGACCTCACGGACGGGCACCCCCGTGCCGCCGACGCGGTGGTCGTGTTCCTGGCGCCGCTCGCGACGCTCGGGGTCATCGTGTTCACGCAGGGCGGGTGGTTCTTCTGAGCTGGCGGACACGGTGGGACCGCCTCCCCGTCGCCTGGCGCCGCGGCGTCCTCGTCGCGCTCGTCCTCCGCCTCGCGTTGGCGGTGCTGGCCGTCGTCGCCGGCGGGCTCCTCCCGGGGCTCGACCCCGTCGACGTCGCCGGCGTGCCGGGCACGGGTTTCCGCGGCTGGTCCGGGTCGACCCCGGCCGAGCAGGGCGTGGGGCTCCTCGGGGCCGGCCTCGAGCGCTTCGACGCGCTGTGGTTCCTCGCGATCGCCGCCGATGGCTACCCGACCGGCACCGGGTCGGTCCCGCAGGCCGCGGCGTTCTTCCCCGGCTACCCACTGGCGGTGGGGCTCGTCGGCCGGGTGCTCGCCGGCGCCTACCTCCTCGCGGCGAACCTCGTCTCGCTGGCCGCCACCGCCGCGGCCCTCGCCGGCGTGCACCGCCTCGCGGAGCGCTTCCCCCTCCCCCGCGACCACGCCGGCAGCGCCCCGGGGCCCGACGACACGCCGCGCCGGGCGCTCCTGTTCCTCGCGGTCTTCCCGACCTCGTTCTTCCTCCTGGCGCCCTACTCCGAGTCGCTGTTCCTCGCCGCGTCGACGTGGGCGCTCGTCGCGGCTCGCGAGCGGCGCTGGGCCCTCGCCGCCGCGACCGCGCTCGTCGCGGGACTCACCCGGAACGTCGGGGTGTTGCTGGTCGTGCCGCTCGCGATCGAGGCGTGGACCGCCTGTCGGGGGCAGGACCGCACGACGCCCGCCGGCTGGATCGGTGCGGTCGTCGCGGCGCCCGCCGGGGCGGCGCTCTACCTCGCCGCGGGCTGGCGCTGGTGGGGCGTCCCGCTCGCACCGCTGCAGGTCCAGACCGGGTGGCAGCGCGAGCCGACGTGGCCGTGGGAGACGCTGGCCGAGGCGGTCCGGCTCGGCCTCGGCAGCGCCGGGCTCTACGCCAGCGGCTACCACACGGCCGACCTGCTCGTCGTCCTCCCGGTGCTCGCGGCGGTCGCCTGGCTCTTGGCCCGCGGGCCCGCGAGCCTCGCCTGGTACGGCCTCGCCCACGCGGTGGTGTGGCTCGTCCTGCCGTTCCCCGCCCGGCCCCTCATGTCCGTCCCGCGGCTCGCGCTCGCCGTCGCGCCCGTCTTCCTCGCCTTCGCCGCGTGGACGCGCCGCGGCGCCGTCGAGCGCGGCTGGGTGGCGGTCTCCGCCGCCCTCCTGGGTGTCCACGCCCTGCTCTACGTCTCCTGGTACTACGTCTTCTGAGCAGGCGCGCTGCGTCAGCCGACGGCCTTGTCCTTGGGGCTCAGCCAGAAGGACTCGATGAGGTGGTGCCAGTGGCAGGCGGGGCACACCTCGACCGTGAACACGTTGAGGTCCCCCAGCCGCTTGACCTGGGTCGCGAGCGTCTCGCGCGGGACCGCCCGGCCCGACTCGCCCTTCTTCGTGGCCTTGCCCGTGAAGATGTACGTGACGTGGCGGACGTCGTCCTCGTCGCAGACCGGGCAGTCGCCGTCGACCGGGGTGCCGATGTTGCGGCCGGCGCGGACGAGGTCGGGGTGGGCGTCGCAGACGTCCTGCGGTGACCGCAGCCCGGAGGACACGTCGCGCAGCACCGCGCGTCGCGCCATCCGGTAGTCGATCCGGCCCTGTTTCACGTCCCCTCGGTCGCTCGGCGAGGCGAGAGGAGGAGCGTACGCCGTCCCCCTATGGTGCGCCCGTGCAGATGACCGAGGCGGAGGACGGGACCGGAGCGGGAGCCCCCGCCCCGCGCCACCGCGTGCAGGACCTCCTGTCACTGCCGGGGTTCCGTCGCCTGCTGCTCGTCCGGTGGCCCGCGCAGCTCGCCGACGGCACGTTCCAGGTCGGCGCCGCGTCGTTGCTGCTGTTCACGCTCAACCCCTTCGAGGAGACCTCGGCCTGGGCGATCGCCGAGGTCATCGCGATCACGACGCTGCCCTTCACGGTCGTCGGCCCGCTCGCCGGCGTGCTCATCGACCGCTGGGTGCGCCAGCGCGTGCTCGTGTGGTCCAACGTGCTGCGGATCCTCGTGATCCTCGCGACGTTGCCGCTCGCCAGCCGGTTCGCGCTCGGGCTCGACGGGGGGCAGACCGCCTTCTACGGCGGAGTGCTCGTCGCGCTGTCCGTCAACCGGTTCTTCCTCACGACCCTCGGGGCCGTGCTGCCGCGCGTCGCGCCCGGCGAGGCGCTCGTGCCCGCCAACGCCATCTCCGCGACCGGTGGCTCCGTGATGACGCTCGCCGGCGCTGGCGCCGGCGGCGCACTCGCCCAGGTCGTCGGCGAGGACCGCGGTGGGCCCGAGGCTGCCGTGCTCGTGTCGCTCGTCCTCTACGCGTTGTCGGCGCTGGCGGCGGGTCGGTTCCCGCGACGCTCGCTCGGACCCGAGCTCGAGGACGACCTGCCGCCGCTCCGGCACGCCGTCGGGCAGGCGACGCGGGACGTCGTCGAGGGCGTCCGCCTCACCGCCGCGACCCGTCGCGCCTGGGCCCCCATCGCGGCGTTCGGGCTCCTGCGCCTGTCCACCATGGTCGCGTCGATCGCTGCCCTGCTCGTGTTCCGGAACGTCTACGCCGGCGGTCCGGGGGACATCGCCATCGTGCTCGTCTGGTTCGGCGTCGGCGTGTTCGCCGGCGCGGTCGGCGTCACGGTCCTCGACCGCACGACCCACGCGCGACCCGAGACGTGGATCCGCCTCGCGCTGGCCTTCACCGGCGTCGCGATCGTGGCGCTCGCGCCCGGCCTCGTCCGGACGAACCTCATCATCATGAGCGCGCTCATGGGCGTCGGCTTCGGGTTCGCCAAGGTGACCGCCGACACGCTCGTGCAGGGGGCCCTCCCCGACCGCTACCGCGGCCGCGTGTTCGCCGCCTACGACGTGATCGTGAACCTGATGGTCGCGGCGAGCGGCGTGGCCGCGGCGCTGACCCTCCCCTACGCCGGCGCCGCCGAGCGGCTCTACCTCGTCGCCGGCGGCCTGCTCGTCACGACCGCCCTGCTGTCCCGACGCTGGCTCGGGAGCCTCCCCCCGGCGGTCGACGTCGAGACCTGGGACGCGGCCGCGCGCGCCCTCGACGACCACCGACCCGAAAGACCGACCGCGTGATCTACCCCGCCACCCGCCGCGCCGACACCGTCGACGAGCGCCACGGCCACCATCTCCCCGATCCGTACCGCTGGCTGGAGGACACGGACGCACCCGAGACGCGCACCTGGATCGAGGCCCAGAACGCGCTGACCGAGCGCCACCTCGCCGGCATCCCCGCGCGCGCCGCCCTCCGGTCCCGCATCGAGGCGCTCTGGGACCGACCGCGGCGGGGCGTGCCGTTCCGCCGGGGCGACCACTGGTTCCAGCTGCGCAACACGGGCCTCCAGGACCAGGACGTGCTGTGGACCGCCACGGGCGGGCCCCACGCCGCGCCGGCGGAGGAGAACGCCTGGCGGGTCCTCCTCGACCCCAACGAGCGCTCGACCGACGGCACGGTGTCGCTCACGGGGCTCGCGCTCACCGAGGACGGTGGCCGGCTCGCGTACGCGCTGTCCGCGGCCGGGTCGGACTGGGTGACCTGGTACGTCCGCGACGTCGCGACCGGCGAGGACACCGGCGACGTCGTGCCGTGGTCGAAGTTCGGCGGCGCGACGTGGCTCCCGGACGGTGGGAGCTTCCTCTACACCGCCTACGACCCACCCGGGGCCGGGGACGAGTACGCCGCCGTCAACGAGCACCAGCGCCTGATGCGCCACCGCCTCGGGGACGACCCCGCGGACGACGAGCTCGTCCACCGCACGCCGGACCATCCCGGCTGGGGCTTCGACGCGACGCTGACGCACGACCACCGCTGGCTCGTGATCCACGTCTGGGAGGGGACCAACCCCGAGAACCGCGTCCACCTCGCGGAGCTCGCCGGCGACGGCACCCTCGGGGACATCCGGCCCCTGCTACCGGACGCGGACGCGAGCTACCGGCTCGTCGGCGCCGCCGGCGGCCGGCTGTGGTTCCACACCGACCGCGATGCGCCGATGGGACGGATCGTCGCGCTCGACCCCGCCGCGGCCGAGCCCGCCGACCCGACCGCCTGGGACGTCGTGCTGCCGGAGAGCGACGAGCGCCTCGAGACGGCCCGCCTCGTCGGGGCCTTCGGGGCTGGCGACCCCGGCTGGCTCGTCACGTCCACGCTGCGGCACGCGAGCTCCGTCCTCACCGTGCACGACCTCGACGACGGCCACGCCGGCATCGGACCGGGACGCGAGCTGCGGCTGCCCGAGCTCGGGACGGTCGCGGACCTCGGGGGCGGACGCCGGGACGTCGTCGTCCACCACACCTTCGAGACGCTCACCCGACCGACCTCCGTCCGCCGCGTGGACCTCCGGGACGGCACGGACGAGGACGTGTTCACGCCCGAGCTCGCGCCGGCGGACGACGACGTCCCGCTCGTGACCGAGCAGGTGTTCGTCGAGCACGACGGCGTCCGGGTGCCGGTGTTCCTCGTCCACCGCGAGGACGTGCGACCGACCGGCGACGTGCCCACGCTCCTGTACGGCTACGGCGGCTTCGACATCTCCCTCACCCCGATGTTCCGCGCCCCGTGGCGCGTCTGGGTCGAGCGGGGCGGGCTCTTCGCGTTCGCGAACCTGCGCGGCGGCGGTGAGTACGGCCGGGCGTGGCACGACGACGGCCGGCTGGGGAACAAGCAGCACGTGTTCGACGACGCCATCGCCGTCGCGGAGTGGCTCCAGGACCCGGACCGCGGGAGCTGGTCGAACCCCGCGACGACGGGGATCCAGGGCGGCTCGAACGGCGGCCTCCTCGTCGGGGCGTGCATGACGCAGCGGCCGGACCTGTGGGGCGCGTGCGTGCCCGAGGTCGGCGTGCTCGATGTGACGCGCTTCCACCTCTTCACCATCGGATGGGCGTGGAAGAGCGACTACGGCGACCCCGAGGACGCGGACGACCTCGCGACCATCCTCACCTACTCACCGCTGCAGAACCTCCGCGCCGGCACGTGCTACCCGCCGACGCTCGTGACGACCGGCGACCACGACGATCGCGTCGTGCCCGGCCACTCGTTCAAGTTCGCGGCCGAGCTCCAGCACGTCCAGGCGTGCGACGCCCCGACGCTGATCCGCGTCGACACCTCGGCCGGGCACGGCGCCGGCAAGCCCGTCAGCAAGCAGATCGACGAGCGCGCCGACGTGGTGGCCTTCCTCACGCACCACCTCGGCCCGAACGTGTAGGGGCCTGGTCCGGTGCTCCGGACCAGGCCCCACGAGGATCCTCAGCGCGTCAGCTGGTCATCCAGTCGGGCTTGCCGCCCTTGGTCTTCCAGAAGATGTCCGAGATCTCGTCGATCTTCGCGAGGAGGTCCTCGCCGGCCTTCGGGTCCATGGTCTTCTTGGCGTCACCGGCCGCCTTCGTGGCCTCCCAGAACAGCTGGTGCAGCTGCGGGTACTCGTCGAGGTGGTTCGGCTTGAAGTAGTCCGTCCAGAGCACCCACAGGTGGTGCTTGACGAGGTCGGCGCGAGCCTCCTTGATGATCACGGCGCGCTGGCGGAACGTCTCGTCGTCGGAGTCCTGGTACTTGACGGCGATCTGGTGGACCGACTCCGCCTCGATACGTGCCTGGGCGGGGTTGTAGACACCGCACATGAGGTCGCAGTGGGCGCTGACGGTCTCCACCTCGCGGACAGGGGAGAGCGCACTCAGGATGTTCGAGAACCGCATGCGGGGCTCCTTCGGGGTCGCGGACGTCGAGCGGGTTCGGTCCTAACGTAGTCACGCGTCCGGGGCGGCTGCCGTCCGGGTGCACCCACGGACGTCCAACCGACGCGAGGAACCCCGATGCGCCGACGCACCCGCCGCCTCCTGGTGGCGACGGCGTCGCTCTACGTGGGGACGTGGACGCTCAACCGCTCGCTCCGTCGCGTCGAGGGCGGATCGATGCGCCCGACCCTGGAGGAGGGCGACCTCGTGCTCGTCGTCCCGGCGCGCCTCGTCGGCGTCCGTCGCGGCGACGTGGTCGTGGTGCCGGACCCGCGCGAGCCGCGCCGGCGCACGATCAAGCGGGTCGCGGCCGTCGCCGGTGGCTCGGTCGTCGCCGGCGGCACCGGGATCCGCGCCGGCGCGGGTGAGGTCGTCGTGCTCGGTGACGATCCGACCGCGTCGACCGACAGCCGCGTCTACGGGCCCGTGCCGGCGGCCGACGTGCAGGCCGTGGCGGTCCTCGGCGTGCGGCCCCTGCGGCGGCTGTGGCGGGCGCCGGCTACGCCGGCTCCGCCGGCTCCGCGCCGGAGGTCAGCACGCTCGTGAGGTCGATGAGCCGCGAGCCGCTGCGCGACCGTCCCTCGCGGTGGGTCTCGACCTGCTCCCGGATGACCTCGAGCTCGTCGAACGGCACCTGCAGGAACGCCTCGATCATCTCGGGGTCGAACTGCGTGCCGGAGGTCCGCACGAGCTCCTGGACCGCGGCGTCGATCGGCATGCCCTTGCGGTACGGCCGCGTCGACGTCATCGCGTCGTAGGCGTCGACCACGGTGAACAGCCGGGCCGTGAACGGGATGGCCTGCTCGGCGAGGCCGTAGGGGTAGCCCCGGCCGTCCCACCGCTCGTGGTGGTGGAGGATCACGTCGCGGGCGCCCTGCAGGAACGGGGCGGCGGAGACGATCTGCGCCCCGATCTCGGGGTGGCGGCGCATCATCAGCCACTCCTCGTCGTCGAGCGGCCCCGGCTTCTGCAGCACGCGGTCCGGGACGCCGATCTTGCCGACGTCGTGGAGCCGGAAGCCCCAGAGCAGCGCCTCGTCCTCCGTGAGGCTCGGGTCGAGGACCTCGAGGAGGCGCTTGCCGTAGCGCTCGACCCGGTCGATGTGGCTGCCGGTGTAGGAGTCCTTCGCGTCGACCGCGGCGGCGAGCGACTCGACCGTCACGAGGTAGCCGGAGTTCACCTGCTCGAGCGCCTCCGTGAGCCGCTCGTTGACGCGGACGATGCGTCGGTTCGCGTCCGTCACGTCGTCGTTGAGGTTGCGCAGCCGCAGCACGTTCTCCCGGGTCCGGCGCACGAACTGGCGCTGTGCGAGGTGCAGGGCGATGGCGGGGAGGACGAGGACGATCGTGCCACCCGTGCCGATGGTCGCCTGGGCGAAGGCCATCGCGCCGCCGAGGAGCCCCATCCCGAGCTGGTGCGGGACGAGCCAGAGGAGGTCCTCGCGCCACACCTCGAGCACCCTGCCGCGCCCCGCGACACCGAGCGCCGTCGCGACGAGCCAGGTGTCGACGAGGAAGAAGGCCGCGCCGGCGGCGATGCCCACCGCCACGGCACCCAGGAGGCCCATGACACGGACGTCCAGGAGCGGCTGCGCCACGGCCCACGCCGCGAGCGTGGCGAGCACCAGGACGGCGGCGTTGAACGCCCCCTGTCGCGTCCGGACCCCGCGGAGGGCCCCGCCGCCGGCGGCCACGAGGATCCCCGCCACGACGGCGGACAGGGCGGTGCTCTCCGACGACACGGCGAGGGCGATGAGCGGCACCGCCGCCCAGGACGAGTTGGCCCGGCCGTAGATCGACTCGGCGAACCATTCGGCGCCGATCGCGAGCGAGACGAACAGCAGCGTGGTCCCGAGCGCGAGCCCGCCGGGGGCCACCGCGATCGCGACGGCCGCGAACACCACCGCGCTGGCCGCCGCCACGACGAGCAGCCGGTCGGTCCGCGGCATGGCGTCGGCGAACGGCTCGGGGGTGGCGCGGACGAGGCGGTCGGGCGCCAGCGGCTCGGTGCGGGGGACGGCGGCCGCCGCGACCTCCTCGGCGCGCCGCGCCGGCGAGCCCCGGAAGCCCGACGGCAGCGTGGCCGCGGCCTGGACCCGGTCGCCCCCGGCGATGGTGGCGTAGTCCGCGGCGAGCTCGGCATCGGTGAGGAGGCTCTCGCGCGTGTCGGCGTCCCCCGGGTAGCTGGCGACGCCGACCGAGACGGTGACGGGGAGACGCTCGCCGTCGGCGCGGACGACGGTGGACGCCACGACCTCGCGGAGCCGTTCCGCGACCTGCTGCGCGGCCGGGGCGTCGACGTCGGGCAGGACCACGGCGACGACGTCCTCGCCGATGCGCGCGACCACGTCGTACTCGCGGGCGACGCCGGCGGCCGCCCGACCCACCGCCCGCACGACCTCGGCAGCGGCGGCCTCACCGGCGCGCAGCCGCGTCCGCGGGAGGTCGTCGATCAGGACCATGAGCACGCCGACCGGGCGGTCGAACTGTGCCGCGCGCGCCAGCTCCTCGGTGAGCGCCATCCGCAGCAGGCCCGACGAGCCCAGGCCGGTGAGCTCGTCGGTCGACCGCTCCCCGACCAGGGGCTGGTTGAAGGACCGCCAGACGGTGACGAGCGGGATGAGGAGGAGGAGCACCAGCGGCGGGGAGACCGCCCACGTCACGGCGGTGAGGACGGCCAGCGCCGCGAGCGAGGCGTCGAACAGCCACCGCGCGTCGGAGGTGGCGCGCCAGGCGCCGGAGCGCGAGCGCCGGTCGAGCCACGCGGCGAGCCAGCGCATGGTCTGCCACGCGACCGCCAGTGCGAGCCCCACGGCGAGGCCGGTCAGCACACCGAAGCGCGGGACGGCCAGGATGCCCGTGCCTCCCGAGCCCACGAGCAGCTGGTCGAGGAGGAGCCGGTCGGCCACGATCCGCGCCCCGGCGCCGGTCGACTGCGCCAGCGTGAGGGTCGCGGTCGAGATCGCCGTGCGGTTCCAGCTGTCGCCGCGCAGCAGGCCCGCCAGACCGATGAGCGCCGCACCCCACACCGCGAGCGTGCCGTCGACGAGCAGGACCATCGCGCCCGCGAACACGAGCGCGAGGTTGAGCGACGGCCCCCGGTGGCGGACCTGCGCGAACCGGGACGCGATGCCGAGGACGGTCATCGCCAGGAAGGGCACCACGGTCGTCGTGTCGATCGACGTGCCGACCGACCACCCGACGAGGACCGCGACCGTGGCGGCCCCGAGGACGCCCCGGACGAGGCCACGGAAGCGCTCGAGCTCGCCCGCCTCCGACACGTGCGCCCCCTTCCCCGTCGCTGCGGCCGCTCGCCGGCCGGACCGTGCCCGCCCGGGGGCGGTTCCGCCGGGGGAAGGTTGTCACATGGGCCGACGCGCGACCACGAGGAGCTCAGGATCGTCCAGCCGTATCCCGGTCGCGCCGTAGCGACCCGGCTCCGCCCCGTCGACGGACACCAGCTGGAGCCCCGCGTCGGTGACGAGCCGCCGCAGGTCACGGACGGTGTAGGCGGCCGTCCAGAGGTCGAACCGGCGCACGGCGCCGTCGGGACCGCGCACCTCGCTCGTCTGGTGGTGCACGAGGTCGACGGGGTCGAACGCGTCCCCGGGCGTCAGGTGCCGGGCGGCGAAGAGGGCGGAGAAGGCCGTGAGCACCACGGCGCCCCCCGGACGGACCGCCCGGGCGAGCCCGGCGACGACCGCGGGGTCGCTCGCCGGCGAGGTCCCGAACCCGCCCTGGCACAGCGCCATGGCGACGTCGAACGAGCCCTCGGCGACCTCCTCGAGGTCCCCGAGCGCACGGGCGTCGCCGACCACGAAGGACACGCCGGTCAGGCCATCGGCCTCCGCCGCCGCCCGCGCCGCCTCGACGAGGCCGGCGGAGATGTCGACCCCGACGCCGGCGACGCCACGCCCCGCCAGCGCCCGCAGGTGGCGGCCGTTCCCGCAGCCCACGTCGAGGAGGCGCATGCCGGGGCCGAGCCCGAGCCGCGCCACCAGCGCCTCGATCTCGGCGCCGGTCGCGAGCGCGAAGGCGTTGCGGCGGTAGAGCTCGCCCTGGAAGTCCCCGATAGGGGCGTAGAACGGCGCGGCGTCCGGTCCGGGCGGCTCCGGCACGTCGACCGGCT
>JAHWKB010000042.1 GCA_019348115.1 Actinomycetota bacterium
CCGAGCGCGGCACCGTCTACAACGCCGCCGCGACCATCGGACCCGACGGGGACGTCCTCGGCGTCTACCGCAAGACCCACCTCTACGTGCTCGAGCACATCGCCACCGGCGGGTGGGTCACTCCCGGCGACGACGTCACCGTCGTCGACACGCCCGGCGCCCGGATCGGCTCGGTCATCTGCTTCGACGGGGACTTCCCCGAGCTGTCCCGCATCAACGCCACGCTGGGTGCCGAGATCGTGGTGCGGCCGTCGGCGTTCCTGCGCAGCGCCGACATCTGGGAGCTGACGACACGCGCACGCGCGTACGACAACCACTGCTACGTGGTCGCCGCGAACGCCGTCGGCCAGGACCCGGGCGGCGCCAACTACTTCGGCAACTCCCTCGTCGTCGGCCCCACCGGAGCGGTCCTCGCCCGGGGGACGAGCCAGGAGGGCTGGATCAGCGCCCGGCTCGACCCGGACCCCCTCCGCACGATCAGCCCCGGGTCGAGCGTGCCGCAGATCTTCGACCACCTCGAGGACCGCAACCTCGACCTCTACCGGCGGTACCACGACGTCGTCGACGCGCCGGCCTCGGCACCGTTCCCGCGGGCGTCCGCGCCCGGCCAGGGCTGACCCCGCACCGCGACAGGAGCACCGCCTTGGACCGGCGCATCCGCATCGGCATCGACACCGGTGGCACGTTCACCGACGTCGTCGCCATCGACGAGGTGACGGGCGAGATCGTCTCGACCAAGACGCCGTCGACCCCGGCCGACCCGGCCGAGGGGTTCCTCAACGGCGTCCACAAGGTGCTCGCGCGGATGGGGCTGGGCGGGGCCGACGTCTCCGCCGTCTCGCACGGGACGACCGTCGCCACGAACGCCCTCCTGGAGGACGCGGTGGCGGACCTCGGGTTCGTCACCACCGAGGGCTACCGGTACGTGCTCGAGATCGCGCGCCAGTCGGTCCCCGACGGCTACGGCAACTCCTACTTCTGGGTCAAGCCCGACCGGATCGTGCCGGTCGACCTCGTCGAGGAGGTGGGTGGTCGGCTCGACGTCACCGGTGCGGAGCTGCGCCCGTTCGACGAGACCGGTGCCCGGGTCGCCGCGCGACGGTTCCGCGAACGTGGCATCGACACGATCGGGGTGTGCTTCATCCACGCCTACGCCAACCCGGACCACGAGCGTCGGATGCGGGCGATCCTCACCGAGGAGCACCCCGACGCGGTGGTGTCGATCTCCTCGGACGTGCTGCGCGAGTACCGCGAGTACGAGCGCTCGGTCACCACGCTCGTCGATGCGTCGGTCAAGCCGAAGGTCACCCGCTACATCCGCGCCATCGAGGAGCGTCTGGACGCGTTCGTGGCGCGGGAGGGGGACGCCGCGACCTCGGTCCCGTTCTACATCATGAAGTCGAACGGCGGCGTGCTGTCGGCCGACGAGGTCGTCCACCAGCCGATCACGACCGTGCTCTCCGGGCCGGCGGCGGGCGCGCTGGGTGCGGCTCTGATCGCGGAGGCCGCCGGCTACGACCGGATCCTCACCCTCGACGGCGGCGGCACCTCGACCGACGTCTCGGTGGTCCTGGGCGGCGAGCCGACCCTCACCACCGAGGGCTCGGTCGGGCGCTTCCCCTCCAAGATCCCGATGATCGACATCGTGACGGTCGGTGCCGGTGGCGGGTCCATCGCGTGGATCTCGCCGGAGGGGACGCTCAAGGTGGGGCCCCGCTCCGCCGGCGCGGACCCCGGCCCGCTCTGCTACGACCGCGGCGGCACGCAGCCGACGATCACGGACGCGCACGTCCTCCTCGGACGCATCCCGCCGCACCTCCTCGGCGGCGAGATCCCCCTGCACGTCGACGCCGCACGCAAGGGCATCGAGGCGCTCGCCGGCGAGCTCGGCATGGAGCTCGAGGCCTGCGCCACCGGCATCCTCGAGATCAGCGCCTGGAACCAGGCCAACGCCATCCGCCAGACGACCGTCAAGCGGGGGCTCGACGTCCGCGACTTCGCGATGGCGGCCTTCGGTGGCTCGGGACCGCTGCTCGTCTGTCGTCTCATCGACGTGCTCGGGCTCCGGGCCGTCGTCGTCCCGCCGGACCCGGGCAACGTCTCGGCCTTCGGCCTGCTCACCGTCGACGTCAAGAACGACTACGTCCAGACCGCCGTCGTCAAGCACGGCGATCTCGACCTCGACGAGCTCGGTGCCGTGTACGCCACGCTCGAGGAGCAGGCCGCCGGGACCCTGGTCCGTGAGGGCTTCCCGCCGGAGGCGCACCGCTTCGACCGGACGGCCGACCTCCGCTACGACGGGCAGGCCTACGAGGTCCGTGTGGCGGCTCCCCGCGGGCCCGTCGACGAGGCGTTCGCCAGCACGGTCGTCGCGCGCTTCCACGACGCCCACGAGCAGCTGTACGGCTACTGCTACCGCGACCGTCCGCAGCACGGCGTCGAGTGGGTGAACCTGCGCGTGAGCGGCGTCGGTCCGATCCGCCGACCCGCGCTCGAGCCGCGCCCCGCCGGTGACGGCGACCCCGCGCGGGCGCGGAGCGGCTCCCGGCCGGTGTTCTTCGACGGATGGTGCGACACCCCGGTGTTCGCGCGTGCCCACCTCGCGCCCGGGGACCGCATCGACGGGCCGGCGATCGTCGAGGAGTTCGGCTCGACCGTCCCCGTCCATCCCGGGTTCGCGGTGCGCGTCGACGATCACGCCAACCTCGTCGTCACCGGCCCGGCAGGAGGAGCGGACCGATGAACGAGACCGTCGGGACCGCGGCCGCGGACGGCGCGACGGACGCCGCCGATCCCGTGCTCGTCGAGATCGTGCAGGGGAGTCTCGCCTCGATCGAGAAGGAGGTCGAGGACGCGATCGGTCGGACCTCGCGCTCGCCGATGATCCGTGACGCGCACGACTACCGCGCCGGCATCTACGACCGGCGGCTGCGCAAGCTCACGGGCCGGTCGTACTCCGCGCTCGTCCAGCCGATCGTCCGCGACTTCCCGATCGCGACGATGCGGCCCGGCGACGTGTTCTTCCACAACGACGTCTACCTGTCCGAGGGCGGCATCGGTCACCTCCCGGACCTGTGCATCACCGTGCCGGTGTTCGTCGACGGCGAGGTCGCGGCGTTCGTCCAGGCGTTCGGCCACCACGACGACATCGGCGGCGCGGTGCCCGGATCGATGCCGAGCCACGCCCGGTCGGTGTTCGAGGAGGGGCTGATGGTGCCCCCGATCAAGCTGTGGGACCAGGGCGTGCCGAACGAGGCAGCACTGCGCATCATGACCCGCAACTCGCGCATGCCGGACTCGCTCGCCGGCGACCTCGACGCCGAGGCGTCCGCGTGCCTGATGGGCGCCGAGCGGCTCGGCGAGCTGTTCGCGCGGTACGGCCGCGCGACGGTCGAGCGCTGCTTCGACGCCATCGTCGACAACTGCACCGAGACGTACCGGCGGGAGATCCTGTCGAAGATCCCGGACGGCACCTACGTGTGGGAGGACTACGCCGAGCACGACGGCGTCGACGAGCCGAGGCTCCACGCCCAACGCATCACCCTGACCAAGGTGCCGGACAAGCTCGTTCTCGACTTCACGGGCACCTCGCCGCAGGCCAAGGGGCCGATCAACCACTGCGGCGACTACGCGGACGGCAACTTCCTCAAGAAGTGGCTCGCCCCGATCCTGCGCAACCTCGCCGACACGCCCGAGCGGATGGCGGAGCTCGACGTCAACGAGGGCATCGTGCCGCTGATCGAGATGCGCTTCCCGGAGAAGGGGACGCTCCTGACGCCCATCTTCCCGGCTCCGACCAACGCGCGGACGTTCGTGATCCTGCGTCTCCTCGGCGTGCTCGCCGGCGTGCTCGCCAAGGCCGTCGACGGCCGCATGCCGGCCGACCAGGAGACCATCCGCTACACCGGCGTGTACGGGCAGGACGCCGACGGCGAGCACTACCTCATGCGGGAGGTCCTGGGCGGGGGCTCCGGCGGTCGCTACTACGCCGACGGCGAGGACACCATCCACGTCGTGCCGGACTCGCGGAACCTCCCCACCGAGTTCACCGAGTCGCGCTTCCCGTTCATCGTGGAGCGGCTCGGGCTCGCGCAGGACTCCGGCGGCGCCGGTCGGTTCCGCGGCGGGCTGGGCTACGAGAAGCACATCCGCATGCTGCGGGACGCGTACTTCATGTCCATCGCCGACCGCACGATCCTGTCCTGCTACGGCGTCAACGGTGGCCGCGCCGGGGCGCCGTTCCGGGTCACGATCGACCCGGGTGGGGCGAACGAGCGCGAGATGGAGGGACTGGTCGACGACGAGCCGGTCCGCGCCGGCGAGGTCATCCGCATCCGCACCACGGGCGGCGGCGGGTGGGGCGACCCGCTGGATCGCGATGTCGCCGCCGTCGTTCGCGACGTCCGCTGGGGCAAGGTCTCGGTGGCGGCGGCGAGGGACGACTACGGCGTCGTCCTCGCCGGCGACGACGACCCGCAGGTCGACGGGCCCGCCACGGAGGCCCTCCGCGCCGAGCTGCGCGCGTCGCGGGCCGAGCTGCCGTTCTTCGACCGCGGGCCGGGCTACCGGCTCCTGCACCCCGAGGGCCGTGACCACGCCGAGGTGGACTTCCGTTGAGCGACCACGACCGTCCCCCGTCCAGCGCCGAGCCGGGTGCCGGCCCGCTCGCCGGGATCCGCGTCATCGACCTGTCGCGGGCGCTGGCGGGGCCGTACGCCTCGCTGATGCTCGGCGACAGCGGCGCCGACGTTGTCAAGGTGGAGCGTCCCGGCGCCGGCGACGACACCCGCGGCTGGGGGCCACCGTTCGTCGGCCCGGAGGACGACCGCCAGTCGGCCTACTTCCTGTCCGTCAACCGCAACAAGCGCTCGGTCGTGCTCGATCTCAAGGAGCCGGCGGACGTCGACCGGCTGCGGGCGCTGATCGCCGACGCGGACGTGCTCGTCGAGAACTTCCGGCCCGGCGTGATGGAGCGGCTCGGGCTCGGGCAGGAGGCGCTCGAGGAGCTCAACGACCAGCTGATCGTGCTGTCCATCACCGGCTTCGGGGAGGGTGGCCCCGACGGCCACCGCTCGGGCTTCGACCAGATCATCCAGGGCGAGGGCGGCCTCATGGGCGTGACCGGCCCCGCCGGCGGGGAGCCGACGAAGGTGGGCGTCCCGATCACCGACATCCTCTCGGGGATGTTCGGCGCCTACGGCGTCGTGGCGGCACTGCACGCGCGCGCGGCGACGGGCAAGGGTCAGCGCGTGACCACCTCGCTCCTCGCCTCGGCCGTCGCGGTCCACACCTTCCAGGGAACGCGGTGGACCCTCGCCGGCGAGGTCCCTGCCCCGGGTGGGAACCGGCACCCGACGATCGCCCCGTACGGGGCGTTCGCCTGCTCCGACGGCTACGTCAACGTGGCGGTGGGCTCCGAGGGGCTGTGGCAGCGGTTCGCGCCGGTCGTGGGGATCGCGGTCGACGACCCGCGGTACGCGACGAACCCGGACCGGGTCGCGCACGGCGACGAGCTCGCGGCCGACATCGAGGTGGCGTTCGCGGCCGGGAGCGTCGAGCACTGGATGGCCGTGCTCGACGACGCCGGCGTCCCGGCGGGACGCATCCGGACCATGGACCAGGTCTACGCGTGGGAGCAGGTCGAGCACCTCGGGCTGGTCGACCACGTGGTGCACCCGACCCTGGGCACGATCGCGCTCCCCGGCGCGCCGGTCCGCTACAGCCGCTCCGGCCGGGCGACGCCGACGCCGCCGCCGCGGCTGGGGGAGCACACCGACGAGGTGCTGGGCGGGGGTGACTGACGTCGTGCGGTCACGCCCGGTGCACGCCCCCGGCCCGGCCCTTGCGGTCGGCGACCAGGCCGGCGAGCGTCGACAGGGCGATCTCGGCGGGTGTGCGCGACCCGATGTCGAGACCGATCGGACGGCGCACCCGCGCGATGTCGGCGCCGGTGAACCCGCGCTCGGTCAGCGGCCCGACGTGGGGCGGGGCGTGGCGGGGCGAGCCCATGAGCCCGATCCAGCGTGCGTCCGTCCGGAGCAGCGCCGCGAGGTGGTCGGCGAGGTCGGCGGCGTGGTGGTCGGTCACGACCGCATCCGTCGTCGCGTCGACGCTGGCGTCCGCGACCGTCGCGACGACGTCGTCGGCGTGACGGCGGTGCTCGGCGGTGACGCGTCCGGCGTCGGGCTCGACGAGGACCGTGCGGTAGCCGAGCTCCCGGCCCCAGTGCAGGAGCGTGCTCGCGACACCGGTGGCGTAGACCGCGACGAGCGACATCGGCGCGCCGTCCGCCGGCGCGTCCCCGTGGGCCACCGCGCAGTCGCCGCCCTCGGCGTGCCCGTGTCCGTGTCCGTGTCCGTGTCCGTGGTCGTGCCCGTGGTCGCGTGCGTTCCGGTGGTCGAGCGCGGCGCCGTCCTCGCCGTGCCCGGGCGGATGCTCGCGCGTCCGTCCCGCCGCGAGGTCGAGCGCGTGGGGGAGGAGCGACAGGATCGCCTCCAGCGACTCGGTGGCCCCCCGGGGGGAGCCGGGCACGTCGACGATCAGCGTTCCGCCGCGCAGTCCGGCGACCGCGCGCGACAGGTCCGCCATCGGCGTCGACGACCGGCCCGTGGCGCGCATGAGCTCGGCGAGGCCCGGGACCTCGCGGTCGATCACGTCACGGGTCGCCTCCGGCGTGACGTCGCGCGGCCCGAGGCCGGTCCCGCCCGTCACCACGACCAGCTGGACCCCGTCGTCGGCCAGTCGCACCAGCACGTCGGCGATGCCCCCACGCTCGTCGGGGACGGCCTCGCGCGCCACCACGTCGAAGTCCGCACCCCGCAGCTGCTCCGCGACCGCGGCGCCCGAGTCGTCCCTCCGGGCGCCGGAGGCGACGCCGTCGCTCGCGGTCACGACCGCTGCGGTCCTCCGCGTCATCGCTCGTTCCCCTGCACCGTCGCGCCGAAGCGCGATGATAGGGGTCGGACACCCGGCACCCGGCCGCGACCGACAGGAGCGCCGTGACCGTCCCCGACCGCCGCCCCGCCTCCATCGACGAGCTCGCCACGGGCCTCGCCGGGCACCGCTACCTCGCCGACCGCGGCCTGGTGACGGCCCTGCACCTGGCGCTGCAGCTCGGCCGACCGCTGCTGCTGGAGGGTGACGCCGGCGTGGGCAAGACCGAGGCGGCCAAGGTGGTCGCGGAGCTCCTCGACGTGCCGCTCCTGCGACTGCAGTGCTACGAGGGCATCGACGTCGGCCAGGCCCTCTACGAGTGGGACTACCCGCGCCAGCTCCTCCACCTCCGCGCCATGGAGGCCGCCGGCGGCGACCTCGCGACGGCCGAGGCCGACCTCTACGCCGAGCGGTTCCTGCTCGAGCGCCCGCTCCTGCGGGCCGTCCGCGCCGGCACCCGCGCGGTCCTCCTCATCGACGAGATCGACCGTGCGGACGACGAGTTCGAGGCGTTCCTGCTCGAGTTCCTCGCCGACTTCCAGGTGTCGATCCCGGAGCTCGGCACCATCACGGCGACCGGGCCGCCCGTCGTGGTCCTGACGTCCAACCGGACCCGCGAGCTGCACGAGGCGCTCCGCCGTCGCTGCCTCTACCACTGGATCGAGCATCCGTCGCTGGAGCGGGAGGCCGAGATCATCCGCCTCCGCGCCCCCGAGGTCCCGGTCGTCCTGGCCCGACGGGTGGCCGAGGTGGTGTCGCGGCTGCGTGGCCTCGACCTCTTCAAGCCGCCGGGCGTGGCCGAGTCGATCGACTGGGCGCGGGTGCTCGCGCTGCTGGGGGTGGAGGACGTCGACGTCGACGTCGCGACCGACACGCTCGGCGCGGTCGTGAAGGAGCACGACGACACGGTGCGCGTCCGGGGCGTGCTCGCGGAGGTCCTCGATGGCTGACGGCCGCACCGACCTCGCGGTCTTCGCCCGGCTGCTGCGTGCCGCCGGCGTGCCGTGCGGGACCGGTCAGGTCCTGACCCTGGTCGAAGCCGTCGACCGGCTGGCCCCGGCGGCCGCCGCCGACGTCTACTGGGCGGGCCGGGCGGCGCTCGGCATCCGGCCCGCCGACGTCGCGGCCTACGACCGCGTGTTCCGGGCGTGGTTCCTGGACGAGCACCCGGGGTCGACCACGGTGAGCCTCGACGCGCCGACCGACGTCGCGGAGGCATCCGGACCGCCGGACGCCGGCGGTGGAGGGACGGACGAGGAAGCGGGGGAGGAGCTGGTCGGCGCCGTCGCCTCGGACCTCGACGTGCTCCGTTCCCGGCGGTTCGACCGTGCCACCGACGAGGAGCTCCGCGCCATGCGGGCGCTGATGGCCGACCTGGTCCTCCGGGTCCCGCGCCGGCGGGCGCGCCGCACGGAGCCGGACCGGCACGGCCGCCGTCCCGATCTCCGGCGCTCCATGCGTCGGGCCGTGCAGACCGACGGCGAGCTCGTGCACCGGGCATGGCGCCGTCGACGGTCGCGCCCGCGGCGTCTCGTCCTCGTCCTCGACGTCTCCGGCTCGATGGCCGGCTACGCCCGCGCGCTCCTCCAGTTCGCCTTCTCGGCGCGCGTGACCACGCCCGACGTGGAGGTCTTCGCGTTCGGCACGCGGCTCACCCGCCTCACGCCGGAGCTGTCCGCACGCGACGTCGACACGGCCGTCGCGTCGGCCGCCGCACGGGTGGTGGACTGGGACGGCGGGACCCGGATCGGGAACTCGCTCGCGACGCTGAACCGCCGGTACGGACGCCAGGGGCTCCTCCGCGGCGCGGTCGTCGTCGTCTGCTCCGACGGGCTCGAACGGGGCGACCCGGCCGTGCTCGCCGGCGAGGCCGCCCGGTTGTCGCGCTACGCCCATCGCCTCGTGTGGGTGAACCCGCTGAAGGGCGACGAGCGCTACGAGCCCCTGGCCCGCGGGATGGCGGTCGCGCTGCCGCACGTCGACCGGTTCGTGGCCGGGCACGACCTCGCCAGCCTCGAGGCGCTGGCCGACGTCGTCGGAGGTCGGTGATGGGGCTCGTCCACACCGAGCGCGAAGAGCTCCTCCGGGCCGTCGAGGCCGAGGTCGGGGCCGGTCGTCCGTTCGCGCTCGCGACCATCGTCGGCACGTCCGGGTCGACGTACCGGCGCGCCGGCGCGCGGCTGCTCGTCACCGCGGACGGGACATGGCTCGGCAACCTCTCCGGCGGCTGCCTCGAGGGGGAGGTGATCGACGTCGGTCTGCGTGTGATCGACCGCGACGAGGCCGAGCTCGCGGCGTACGACCTCAGCGCCGACGAGGAGGCCATCTGGGGCTGGGGCATGGGCTGCAACGGCGCCATCGACGTCCTGGTCGAGCCGGCTCGGACGGCCGTCGAGGCGGCGGAGGGCCTCCGGGAGGCGGAGCGGTCGGGGCGCCCGCACGTGCTCGCGAGCGTCGTGTCGTCACCGGACGTGGCGCCGGGCACGCACCTGCTCGTCCGCGAGGACGGCACCGTCTCGGGAGGACTCCCGGAGACGCTCGCGGCGGCGGTGACGGAGGCGTCGCTGACGGCCCTGTCGAGCGGCGCCTCGACACGGGTCGACGTCGACGGGACCGACGTGTTCCTCGAGGTGGTCCGGCCACCGCTGCGTCTGGTGGTGTGCGGTGCCGGCCACGACGCGGTGCCGCTCGTCCGGGCCGCCGGCGCGCTCGGCTGGGCCGTGACGGTCGTGGACGACCGGTCCAGCTTCCTGACGCCCGAGCGGTTCCCCGGCGCGGCGGGCCTCGTCCGGGCCGAGCCGGCGGACGCGGCCACCGCGGTCGGGGCCGACGACGACACCTTCGTCGTGGTGATGAGCCACAACTTCGTGCGCGACGTCGACTACCTCGGCTCGTTCCTCGGCACCGGCTGCGCCTACCTCGGCGTGCTCGGCCCCGGCCGGCGACTCGAGCGCCTCCTCGACGAGCTCGCGACGCGCGGCGCCACCCCGACCGCGGAGGACCGCGAGCGACTGCACGGCCCCGCCGGGCTCGACCTCGGAGCGGAGGGCCCGGACGAGATCGCCGCGGCCATCTGCGCCGAGGTCCTCGCGGTCCGTCGCGGACACGGCGGCGGGTTCCTCCGGGACCGCGGGGGCGCCATCCACCGCCGCGGCGCCGGCGCGTGAGCGTCGCCGCGGTCGTGCTCGCTGCCGGACGCGCCACCCGCTTCGGCGCTCCGAAGCAGGTCGCCGTCCGCGGTGGCGAGCCGCTGGTGCGGACGGTCGTCGGGGCGGCCCTCGCCGGCGACGCCGACGAGGTGGTGGTCGTCGTCGGGCACGCCGCCGACGGGGTCCGGGCGGCGCTGCCGGCCGACGGGCGCGTGCGCGTGGTCGACAACCCCAGGTACGGCGAGGGCCAGTCGACGTCGCTGGCGACCGGCCTCGGCGCGCTGGGCCCCGACGTGTCCGTCGCGGTGGTCCTGCTCGCCGACGAACCCGACGTCGCCGGCGGGGCTGTGGCCGCGGTCGCGGCGGCGTGCCCGCCGGACGGTGCCGCCCGGGCCCGCTACGACGACGGTCCCGGCCACCCCGTCGCCCTCGCCCGGCCGCTGTGGGAGCGCGTCGTCGGCATCACCGGTGACCGCGGCGCCCGCGACGTCCTCGCGGAGATCGGTGTCGTCGACGTCCCGGTCGCCGGGTCCCGCCCGCGCGACATCGACCACCCGGCCGATCTCGACCGCCGCTGACCCCCTCCCTCGGGCGATCAGGGCGTGAGCAGGACCTGGACGACGACGGCGACCACGACGGTGGCGGCGAGGATCGCCGCGGGGCGGAGGTTGCGCCGCACCACCTCCCCCTCCTGCCCGATCACGCCGACGACCGCCGCGCCCACGGCGATGTTGATGGGCGACAGGGCGTTGCCGAGGTTGCCGCCGGCGGTCTGTCCCGACAGCAGCGCCGGCACGGCGAGGCCGAGCCGCTCCGCGACGTCGGCCTGCAGCGACGCGAACAGCGCGTTCGAGGCGGTGGTGCTGCCCGTCAGCACGGTCCCGAACGCGCCGAGGAGCGGCGACGCCACGACGAAGCCGTAGCCCAGGAGCGTCGCTGCGGCGACGGCGACGACGGCGATCATCCCCGCCTCGGTCAGGATGCTCGCGAGCACCGTCAGCGTGAGGATCGACCAGCTCACCGCGCCGGCGCGGTCGCCCCACGCCCGGAGCGTCTCCCCCGTGGTGCCAGGTGGCCACCGTCCCTGCCGGCGGTAGACCAGCACGCCCACGGTCGCGGCCACGAGGAGGTGGATCCAGGGGTGCAGCAGCGGGTGGAAGGCCGGCGTCACGGCCGCGGCGTCGTTGACGTGGCCGAACGCGGCGGTCGTCCCGGGCAGCACGGGCGCGATCCTGGGGACCTCCTCGAGTCCCCGACGGACGGGTCCGATGCCGTACGCGACGACCACGGTGGCGGTCAGGACGAGGTACGGGAACGCGGCCTGCAGCAGGTCGCCGGCGCGGGGTCGATCGCCGCCGCCCCGCGGCAGGACGGCGTAGGCCACGAGCAGCCCGGCGAGCCCCGCGACCACGGATCCCAGCGCTGGTTGCACCGTGACGACGGCCACGAGCGTGCCGCCCATGACGGCGCCGATGAGGAGCGTGACGGGGAGGTCCCGTCGGTCCTCGCGCCGGCCTCCGAGCACGAGCAGTCCCGAGACGATGCAGCTGGCCGCCAGCACGACGCCGGTGCGCAGCGCGAAGGACGCCGCGGCCGCCTCATCCAGCCGGGCCGTGCCGGCCGCCATGAAGTAGCTCGAGCCCATCGAGCCGAACGTGACGGCCCACTGGTAGCCGATGAGCGACGTGGCGAGCGCCGCGATCGGGGTGAGCCCGACCCGTACGAGCATCGGCGCGACCATGGCGATCGGGGTGCCGAAGCCGGCCGCGCCCTGCAGGAACGACGGGAGGATCCACGCCAGGAGCAGCCGCTGCCGGGCGGGGGTCGGGGCGATCCCCGTCGCGACGTCGGCGAGCCGGTCGAGCATCCCCGACCGCTCCAGCACCCCGAACAGCAGCAGCGCCGGCAGCACGATCGCGAGGATCCAGCCGCCGGTCCAGAGGCCCCGCAGCACGCCGACGCCGAGACCGCCGACGTCGAGGCGGAAGACGGTGACGGACAGGACCGCCGCGAGGACGGTCGCCACGGCGGCCGACCTGGTGAGCGGCTGTCGCCGGAGCACGAGGACGGCCAACGACAGGACGGGGAGGGTCGCGACCGCGACGGCCCATCCGGGTGCCTCCACGCGCTGCTCCTCTGTCGATCGGCGCGGACGGAGGTGCGGTCCCGGGCCGTCGGGCGCGCGCCCGGTCGTGGCCGGAGACGTCGCGGGGCGCGACGTTAGACTGCCGGATGTCCTGGGCGGGAACCTCTCCCACCCGTCGTCGTTCTCCGACCGGAAGGCACACGCGTGGGCGAGTTCGTACGGCTGGAGGTCGACGCCGACACCAAGGTGGGCACGATCCGGCTCGAGCGTCCGCCGATGAACGCGCTGTCGCGCCAGGTGTGGCTCGAGATCGAGGAGGCCGCCCGGGCGGCCGCAGCGCACGAGGACGTGCGCGCCGTCGTCGTCTGGGGCGGGCCGAAGGTCTTCGCCGCCGGCGCGGACATCAAGGAGTTCCCGAACTGGGACTACCACGAGGTCAAGCGCACCGGCACGGTCCTGCAGCGCGCCCTCGACACCCTCGCGCGGCTCCCGATGGTCGTGATCGCCGCGATCAACGGCTACGCGCTGGGTGGCGGCTGCGAGCTCGCGATGGCGTGCGACTTCCGCTTCATCGCCGAGAACGCCAAGCTCGGCCAGCCCGAGATCCTGCTCGGCATCATCCCGGGCGCCGGCGGCACGCAGCGTCTCCCCCGGCTCGTCGGCCTGTCGAAGGCCAAGGAGCTCGTGCTCTCCGGCCGCATGGTGGACGCCAACGAGGCCCCGCAGATCGGCCTCGCCGATGCGGTCTTCCCCGCCGACGACGTCTACGACGAGGCGGTCAAGGCGGCGGCGCGCTACGCCGCGGGGCCCTACGCGATCGGGCTCGCCAAGCGCGCGATGGAGGACGGCATCGAGATGCCGCTCGACCAGGCGCTCCGGCTCGAGCGCGACCTCTTCGCCGAGTGCTTCGCGACCGACGACGCGCGCATCGGCATCCAGAGCTTCATCGAGAACGGGCCCGGCAAGGCCGAGTTCACCGGCAGGTAGGAGACCCCGTGAGCGCTGCACAGCCGCTCGACACCGAGCAGATGGACATCAAGGCCAAGCAGGCCGCCTACCACGACTGGGAGGCGCAGAACTACGAGACGAAGTTCTCGATCAGCTACGACCAGCGCTGCATCGACTACGCCCGCGACCGGCTCCGCAAGGTCGTCCCCGAGGGCGTCGAGTTCGACCGCGTCCTCGAGATCGGGGCCGGGACCGGCTTCTTCCTCATCAACCTGGCGCTCGCCGGGTGCTTCGACGGCGCCGAGCTCCACGCCAGCGACATCTCCGAGGGCATGCTCACCGTCTGCAAGCGCAACGCCGAGGAGCACGGCCTGTCGGTCTCGACCGAGCAGGGCGACGCCGAGGCGCTGCCCTACGACGACGACTCGTTCGACCTCGTCATCGGCCACGCGTTCATCCACCACCTCCCGGTTCCCGGCAAGGCGATCCAGGAGATGTACCGCGTGCTCCGTCCGGGCGGCCTCCTCGTGATCGCCGGCGAGCCCACCGAGCTCGGCGACCGCATCTCGAAGGTCGTGAAGCGCTCGTCGTACAAGGCGTTCATGGCGGTGACCTCGCTGCCGTCGATGCGCCGCTTCCGCAAGGTCGACGAGCACACGGGCGAGCCCGACAGTGAGGAGGCCGCGCTCGCGGCCCTCGAGCACGAGGTCGACCTCCACACGTTCCGCCCGCAGGACGTCGAGCGCATGGCCGAGATCGCCGGCTTCACCGACGTCCGGGTCGTCACCGAGGAGCTGACCGCGAACTGGGCCGGCTGGGCCGCCCGCACCATCGAAGGATCCGCCGCCCCGGGCGTGCTCGGCTACCGCTGGGCCATGGGGGCGTTCCGCACCTACCTCGCGCTCACGAAGCTCGACGAGAACGTGCTCCAGCACGTCGTCCCGCGCGGGCTCTTCTACAACCTCATCCTCTTCGGACGGAAGCCGGCCTGAGCCCCACGGACCGCGACCCCGACACGGTCGTCGAGCCGCAACGTCGGCCCGGCCGGGCCGACGTGCTGCCGGCGGCCGCTGCGGTGGAGGCGGCGACCGTCGACGCGACCGAGCTCGACGAGGACGCGGTCCGCGCAGGCCATGCCGAGCTCGTCGAGACCGCCGTCCGGATCGAGACCGCGAAGGAGGCGCAGCGTCGGCTGTCGCTCCTGGCCGACGACGCCGCCGCCGACGCGGGCATCCCCGCGGCTGCGCGCCGCCCGCCGCTGCGGCTCGAGTACCCCCGCTACGGCTGGCGTCGCGCCGTCCGACACGCGGTCGAGCGGCGCATGCTCACCTCCCAGTACCTGCGCCTCTACGCCCGGTTCCTGCGCCACCGCGCCGTCGTGGCCGCGAGCGGACGTGAGGTCGTGCTGCAGGGGATGGTCTTCACCGGCAGGCGTGTCGAGCTGCACGCCCGACGTGGCCACGGTCGCCTGGTCCTCGGCCCCTGGTGCTGGATCGGCAACGACAACAAGCTGCGGGCGCACGAGGGCCAGCTGACGCTCGGCGCCAAGGTCGTGATGGGCCGCGACAACGTCGTCAACACCTACCTCGACATCGAGATCGGCGACGCGTCGATCCTCGCCGACTGGATCTACATCTGCGACTTCGACCACCGCTACGACCGTCTCGACGTGC
>JAHWKB010000198.1 GCA_019348115.1 Actinomycetota bacterium
ATGCTCGCGGCCGTGCAGCTGCTGCCGTTCGCGTTCCGCCTCGCCGAGCTCGACCTCGCCTACCGGCAGGAGAAGGTCGGCGCCCTGCCGTGGCGGATGATCGCCACGATGGTGGTGCCGGACGCGTTCGGGAACCCGGCCGAGAAGGTCTTCTACGGCTTCCGGAACTACGTCGAGATCAACGCCTTCGCCGGCGCGACCGTCGTGGTCCTGGCCGTCGCCGGCCTCGCGCTCGGCGGGGCGTCACGCGTGCCGCGGGGCCTGCGGTGGTTCCTCGCCGGCGCCATCGCCGTCTGCATCGCGCTGATCTTCGTCGGCGGGGCCCCGCTCGCCGCGTTCCAGCGGATCCCCGTCATCGGGCCGAACGGCATCGGCCGGCTGCGGAGCCTCCTCGCGCTGTTCGTGGCGCTCGAAGCGGCCGTCGGCGTGGACGCCCTGGCGCGCGGCGTCGACGACCGCCGGCGGGTGGTCGCCCTCGGCGTGGGGATCGCCGCCGTCGGCATCGGGACCGCGCTCCTCCTCGGCTCCGTGGCGCGGACGGCCGAGGCCGCGGGCCGCGGCGCGTACTTCGCCGACCAGCTCGTCCTCCCCGCGGTGGTCGGCGCGGCGGCCGTGCTGCTCGTGCTCGCCGCGACCGTCGTCCAGCGGGCGACCGGGCGGACCGTGCTGCTCGCCATCCTCGGGGCGCTCGTCGTCCTCGAGTCGGTGACGTTCGCGCGGTCGTTCCTGCCGCGCATCGACCGCGACCTCTTCTACCCCGAGACGCCGGTGCACGCGTACCTCGCTGACGCGCTCGGGCCGGACCGCTTCCTCGCCGACGGCTTCACGATGGTCCCGGGCTCGACCCTCGTCTACGGGCTGCGGTCGGCGACCGCCCACTCGCTCACGCCGGCGCCCTACGCCGACCTCCTCGAGGCCGTCGACCCCACGGTGTTCGACCGCAGCCGCACCTACCCCGTCCTGCACCCCACGCCGGCGCTCCCGGCGTCCCCGGCGCTCGACCGCCTCGGGGTGACCCACGTCGTCGCGGACCCGGACACGCCGGTCGCCGGCGTGGCCGAGGTCGTCGCCCCCGCGTCGGGGCAGGAGGACGTCCCCGCCGGGAGCCGGCTCGTGGCGGAGGTCCCGTCGGGGCCGGCGCGAGCCGTCCGTCTGGAGCTCGGCTCACCGGTGGCTCCCGGGACCGCCACCTGGCTCGAGGTCGAGCTGGTCGCGGCCGACGGCGAGGTGCTGGCGGGCGGCCGCCGGCGCGTGCTCGCCCGGACCCCGGCCGGGCCCATCGACATCGCCCTCGACCGCTCGCCCGATACGGAGGCCAGGGGACCGTGGTCGCTCCACGTCCGCGTCGACGCGCCCGCCGGCGGCCTCCTGCTCGGCACGTCCGCCCCGGGGACCCCGGCCGTCACCCTGGTCCGGCCGTCCGACGACGGACTCAGGGTCGCCTTCGCCGACGGCGCCACCGTCTACGAGCTCGAGGACGCCCCGGGCCGGTTCCGGTGGGCGGGGCGGGCCGTGGTGGAGCGCGACCCGGCCCGACGCGTCGAGCGCGTCACCGGAGGCGAGACGCCGGCGGACACGGTCGTGCTCTCCGCCGACCCGCCCGCCGGAGCACCCCCGGGCAGGGGCGGCACCGCGACCATCGAGGTGGTCGACGCCGGCGGCGACGAGCTCCGCGTCGAGGTCGACGCGGCGTCGGACGGGTACCTCGTCGTGGCCGACACCATCCAGGACGGCTGGATGGCGTCGGTCGACGGTGATCCGGCCCCACTGCTCGACGCCGACCACGCCTTCGTCGCCGTCCCCGTCCCCGCCGGCGAGCACGTCGTGGACCTGCGCTACGTCCCCCGCGGATGGACGGCCGGGCTCGTGCTCTCGGGTGTGGCGGCCCTCGTGCTGATCGGCGCGGCGGTCACCGGGTGGCGACGACGTCGAGCCTGAGGGTCTCCTCGACGGCCGTCCCGTCGGGATGCACCAGCCGCGCCTCGACCGTCCCGACCGGCAGGGCGCGGGAGGCGCCCAGCCCGACGGTGTCGAAGACGAGCTCCTCGCCGGCGCGGGCGTCCTGCTGCGACCGCAGCTCGACCACCTCACCGCCCGGCGCACGGACCTGCAGCCTGTAGGTGCCGTCCACGCGCTCGTCGACGACCGACGGGACGACGAGGACGTCGCCCCGGCGCAGCTCCAGCGGCGCCCAGCCACCGGCGCCCGACGGACGCAGCCAGCCGGAGGTCGTCGGGAGGTCGTCGCGCAGGGCGGCAGCGAGGGACGCCGCGAGGTGGTCCTCGACGATGCGCCACCAGGCGTCGCGCTCGACCACCTCGAACACGATGTGCTCCGACCCCGACAGGATGCCGCCGACCCACGGCACCGTCGCCGCGTGCTTGCGGATGAGGAACAGCTCGGCGAAGAACGGCCCCAGCTGCGGCGGCGTCATGTACGCGAACGAGTCGTGGAGCATCGTCACCCGCCCCGGGACGACCTCGCCGCCGGTGGCGCGGAGCCGTGACGCGTCGAGTCCCGGCACCCCGGGACCGACCTCCGGGACGTCCCGTCGCCGGGCCGACTCCCACGTGATGCCCGGCCGCTCGAGGACCAGCGGCGCCTCGACCTCCGTGCGTGGCAGCCCCGTCAGCAGCGTGAGGTCGCCCTGGAACGGTGTCGGCTCCAGTCGGCGCGGGACGGCCGTGTCGAACAGCGAGTCGTCGAACGTGTCGACGATCGCCTCCACCATCACGGCCGACCCCTCGGTCCGCCAGTGGGTGTCGGCTGCGAAGTAGATGGGCTCGCCGGCGCGGTCCCGGAGGTCCTCGAGTCGGCTCCAGAACGGCACGTAGCCGAGGGGCGGATCATGCTCCAGGAGGCGTCGGATCTGCTCGCCGAAGCGCTGGCCGCAGTCGCTGTCGGGGAGCAGCGCCGGGAGGCGGTCGGGGTACATCGTCGCCTTGTCCGGCGCGATGAGGGTGTGCAGCTCCCGGCCGGTCCGCGCGACCAGGTCGGCGGCCCGCTCGAGCTCGGCGCCCATGGCGAGCACCTCCGCGTCGCTGCGGCAACGCGCGTCGACGGTGGGGCGCAGGAACAGCCAGTCGTCCGCGCCGATGAGGACGTCCTCGCTCGGCGACGCCCCGAACACCACCAGGTCGAGCCAGGCGTCGGCGCGGATGGCGGCGTCGCGCCCCGGCAGCGCATCGATCAGGTGGTCGGTCAGCTGCGCGAGGGCGTCGGGCTCGAGGGCGGCCACGCCGCCGACCGCGGGAGGGCTCGTCGGGGTGCGGTTCTCGGCGGCCGGCGGGCGGACCCCGAAGGCGTACGCGATCGGCGGCAGGGCGATGAGGAGGAGGAACGCGATCGCGCCGGCGCGTGCGCCCGGCAGCCAGCCCGGCGGTGGCGGCGGGGTGGGGACGCTCCCCTCCACCGCCGTCAGGGTGGCGGTGGTCACGTCGGTCACGTCGGCGTCCACGTCAGAACCGGAAGTAGAGGAACGGCGAGAAGGTGGTCGAGGCGGCGACGATCGCGGCGTAGGGGAGGAGCACGAACGCCGTCGCGACGCGCCACGCGGTGACGGGACGGCGGGGCGAGCGCGTCAGCGACAGCCCGCCCACGAAGCCCCGCGGCAGGAGGACCAGCACGACGAGCGACAGCACGAGCGTCGTCGCCGCGCGCGGGGTGAGGGCGGCCTGCAACGCCGGTGGCAGCGCCGCGCCGGAGGGCACGACCATCGCGGTGATGAAGCTCGCCGCCTGCCGCATCGACCGCGCCCGGAACAGGACCCAGCCGATGACCACGAGCGCGAACACCACGGCGCGTCGCAACCACACCACCGAGGCCTCGTCGTCGCCGGTGGCGCGCTGCCCGGTCGCCCGCTCGAGCATCAGCAGGCCGCCGTGGTACGCGCCCCAGAGCACGAACGTCCACGCTGCGCCGTGCCAGATGCCGGTCGCGAGGAAGACGACGGCGAGGTTGGCGTACGTCCGCGCGGGCCGGCCGCGTCCCCCACCGAGCGGGATGTAGAGGTAGTCCCGGAACCAGGTCGACAGGGTGATGTGCCAGCGCCGCCAGAAGTCGGTGATCGACATCGCCGAGTAGGGCCGGCGGAAGTTCTCGGGGAAGGTGAAGCCGAACATCCGGCCGAGCCCGATGGCCATGTCGGAGTACCCCGAGAAGTCGGCGTAGATCTGCACGGCGTAGGCCAGGGCGGCGATCCACACGGCCGCGGTCGACGGGGTCCCCGGCGCCTCGAACACGGCGTCCGCGATGGGGGCGACGACGTCGGCCACGAGGACCTTCTTGGCCAGCCCGTGCCCGAAGCGGATGGCTCCCGCCCCGACGTCGTCGAGGGTCACCCGACGCTCGCCGCGGAGCTGCCGGTCGATGTCCTGGTAGCGCACGATCGGGCCGGCGATGAGCTGCGGGAACAGCGCCACGTACAGCAGGTGGTCGAGCGGGCTCCCGAGCGCCGGCCGGACCCGGCGGCTCACGTCGACGGTGTAGCTCATCCGCTGGAACGTGAAGAACGAGATGCCGACGGGCAGCAGCACGGTCGTCCACGGCAGCGCGTCCATCCCGAACATCGACCGGGCGAGGTTGGCCTGGTCGACGAGGAAGTTGGCGTACTTGAAGTAGCCGAGGACCGCCACGTCGATCGCCAGGGCGAGCGCGGTGA
>JAHWKB010000199.1 GCA_019348115.1 Actinomycetota bacterium
GCGGACGCCGAGCGCCGTCGCGTCGAGCGCAACCTCCACGACGGTGCGCAGCAGGGGCTGCTGAGCCTCGCTGTCGACCTGCGGCTGCTCGCCGACGGCGTCCCCGACGCGGAGCTCGCACGGGCGCTCGGCACCGCCGCCGATCATGCGACGGCTTCCTTCGAGGAGCTCCGGCAGCTGTCGCGCGGGTTGCATCCCGCGGTGCTCAGTGATCGTGGTCTCGGTCCAGCACTGGAGTACCTGGCCGAATCCGCACCGCTGCCGGTGACCTTCCATGCCGTCCGCGAGCGGTTCCCGGCCGTGGTCGAGGCGACCGCCTACTACGTCGCCGCGGAGTGCCTCGCGAACGCCACGAAGCACGCTCGTGCGACGAAGGTCGACGTGTCGGTCCGGCGTTCCGGCGATCGCCTGGTGGTCGAGGTGCGGGACGACGGCGTCGGAGGAGCCGATCCGAGCGGGAGCGGGCTACGCGGACTCGCCGACCGCCTCGGGACGGTCGACGGCGCGCTGACGATCGACAGCCCCGTCGGTGGCGGGACGCGGGTGCGGGCGGAGCTGTCGTGCGCCTAGTCCTCGCCGACGACGCGACGCTCCTCCGGGAGAGCCTCGCGCGGGCGCTGGCCGCCTCCGGCTTCGACGTCGTGGCCCAGGTCGACGCTCCCTTGGCGCTCCTCGAAGCGGTCGAACGGGAACGTCCGGACGTGGCGATCGTGGACATCCGGATGCCACCGACCTACAGCGACGAGGGTCTCGTCGCGGCCGCCTCGATCCGGGAGCGCTACCCGGAGGTGGGGGTCCTGGTCCTGTCCCAGTTCGTGGAGACCGACTACGCCATGCAGCTCGTGGAGGAGAACGCCGAGGGCGTGGGGTACCTCCTGAAGGATCGGGTCACCGAACTCCGGATCCTCGAGGACGCCATCGAACGTGTGGGCCGGGGCGAGACGGTCATGGACCACGAGATCGTGCGACGCCTCGTCGCTCGTCCCCGTGAGCGGAGCGCGGTCCAGAGCCTGACCGAACGCGAGCTGGCGGTGCTCGAGCTCATGGCCGAGGGTCGCTCGAACCGATCCATCGCGGCGGCCCTCGTGGTCTCGGAGCGCACGGTCGAGACCCACGTCGGCCACATCTTCGAGAAGCTCGACATCGTCGCGACCGGCGACGAGCACCGGCGCGTCCTCGCTGTCCTCACCTACCTCCGGAGCTGAGTGCCGGCGGCCATCGGCGACGTCGCGGCGAGCCAGCCGGGCAGCGCAGCGAGCGACGCCCCGATCAGGGCGACGAGACCCACGGCGAGGACCGCGACCGGCAGGATGACCATGGCCGTGCCGACGTGCCGTCGCCTGTCGGTGGATCCGGCGAGCCGGCGGCCCACGTGGATGGCCACCGTCGCGACGCCGAACGCCGGCACGAGCACGATCCACCCGATGAAGAACATGGACGTGCCGGGATCCGGGGTGCAGCCCCACCCGATGCCGTAGCACGTCGGTGGGTTCGCCCGATCCTCGAGCCAGAGGCCGCCCCACGTCACCAGCGCCCCGATGCCGAGCAGCACCGCGACCGTCACGTTCGCTCGCCTGGCGCCGGCCGTCGTGGCCGCCCACACCACCAGCGCCTCCCAGCGGTGCCCGACCCGCGCCGCCGCACCGTCCGTCGTCCTGCTGGCCATCGCCGTCTCCTCGTCGGTGCAGACGATCGCAAGCACGGGCCGGACCGACATCAGGGATGGCCCTGAGGCCCGCACGACAGCCGCGTTCGCCCACTCGCCGAGCTCGGGCCGCCGGGCACCGAAAGTCACGTCGGCGCCGTCCTCTCCGTCGCGGGTGTCCGGGAGCCACCCTCAGCTGCAGCCGGCCCCACGCACGATCGACGTCTGCCACTGCTCCCCGACATCGGACAGGCGCACGTACCACGCCGGCGTCGCCCCCTCGCCGCCCTCACCCGCGATCCAGAACTCGCCGTTCCGCCGGTCGTTCTCCGACACGCCCACGTGCTCGACGGCTGACTCGTAGACCCGCTCTGCCGATGCTCGATCCACCGATCGGGTCGACACCTGGAACGTCGTGTACGTCCGGTCGGTCGACAAGCCCGGTACCGATGCACAGCGGGTTTTGTCGACCTCCGGGTCCGCCTGGAGGAGCTCGACCCCCGTGTCGGCAGCGACCTCCGCGGCCACTTCAGCTAGCTCTTGACGGGCGTCGGCCGGGGGAAGCCCGGGCTTGGAGCACGCAACGGCCAACGAGGCGGCCAGCACCACCAGGACACGAAGACGCGTCATGCAGAACCACCTCCTCTCACCCGAGGCCATCCGTACCCGTCAGATCACGAGACCGATGAGCCAGCCGAGGCTGAGAACGGCGACACCGAAGAGCGCGAGGAGCACGAGGGACGCGGCGAACCCGCGGCGACCGTTCGCAGAGAAGGCCCCGAGGATGAGGTCCAGGATGATGCCCACCGCGCGCCTTCTCCCCGTCGGCTTCCGGTCATCCTCGTCCTGCACCGCCGGGGTGTCAACGGATCAGCGACTGGCGAGGCACTACCAGCCGCGTTCGCGCCACTCGCCGAGCTTGGGTCGCTCGGCGCCGAGGGTGGTGTCGTCACCGTGGCCGGGGTAGACCCAGGTCTCGTCGGGGAGCCGGTCGAAGAGCTTCGACTCGAGCCCGTCCATCAGCTGCGTGAACTTCTCGGCGTCCTTCCACGTGTTCCCTGGCCCGCCGGGGAAGAGGCTGTCGCCAGTGAACAGGTGCGGTCGCTCCTCGCCCTCGACGAGGAAGTGGAGGGAGCCGTCGGTGTGGCCGGGCGTGTGGATGACCTCGACACGGAGGTCCCCGACCTCGATCTCGTCGCCATCGGTCAGCTCGACGTCGACGGGACCCGGGAAGAGCTCGGCGTCGCCGGGGTGTCCCCAGATCTGCAGGCCCGGGTCCTCCTTGAGGTCGTCCCACGCGCGGACGTGGTCCCAGTGCCCGTGGGTCTGGACGACGGCGACGGGGGAGACGCCAGCGAGCTCCTGGCGGATGCGGTCCGCCCGCGCCGCAGCGTCGATGACCAGCGCGTCGTTCGTCCGGGCGCATGCCACCACGTAGACGTTGTTGTCCATCTCCTCGACCGAGAACTTCCGGATGAGCAGATGGCCGTCCCGTCGCTCGATCGCCGGTCCGTCTGGCTCGACGTGCCCCTTGTCGCCGTACTCCGTCATGTCGACCTCCTCGCCGGCGACGGTAACCGTCTTCCCGCGCACCACGGCGCACGACCGGCCCGTCCCACCGGTCGGTGAGCGGGCTGGTCGTGTGCGTGTTCAGAAGGGGAGCGGGTCGCCGAACTGGTCGGTCGGCGGATCGCCTGGCGGGTCGTTCGGCGGGTCCGGGCCGGGGTCGGGGCGTAGTGGTGTGCCCTTCGGGAGCGACCGGTAGGCGCGTCCATCGCGTTCGATGGTGAAGACGCCGGTCGCCGGATCGAGGGAGTTGTGCCAGCCGCGGCGGTGGAGGAGCTGGTGCCAGCGGCTGCGGAGGTTGACGAGGAGGTCGGGGTGGTGGTCGCCGCCCTTGGCCTGTTCGTGGGTGTGGTGGAGGTCGGTCCAGGCCAGCGGGGCGCGGGATCCGGGCATGCGATCGCCGCGGTCGCGGAGTGCGACCGCACGGCGGACGTCGGTGGGTGCCCGGTCGGCGGTGCGCTTCTTCGCGGTCGCCAGCGGCCGGGCGCCGTCCATGAGCGTGACCCGCAGGTCGGCGTCCTCGGTCAGGGCTTCGACGGTCCTCGCGGTCAGAGTCGCCAACGGCCCGTCGACGTGGAGGTCGACGGTGCCGGCGGCGTTGGTGGTGACCTGGGTGAGGTCGACGAGCACGTCGATGAGTGGCTTGGCGGGCCGGCGGGGTCCGCCGGCGAGGTGCTCCTCCGCCAGGGTCGCGAGTCCGATCGCGAGGCGTTGGCCGCGGGTCATGTCGGGGTCGATGGGTGGGGCGGCGTCGAGGAGGGCGTTGGTGACCGTCGCGCCGCGGACGGGGTCGGCGTACTCGCCGTAGAGCGTCACGCCGCCGTCGAGGCGGGCCTGGAGGGAGAGGAAGTCGCCCTGGTCGCGCCGCTCCTCGGCGCGTTCGGCGCTCGCGGCGTCCTCGAGGTCCCACACGGCACGGTCGACCGCGTCGAGGAGGCCGTCGGGTCCGTAGGCGTCGGCGTCCTCGGCGGTGGCGGCGAGGCGCCGGTCGAGGATCTCGCGGTCGCTGGCGCGGAGCTTCGCGGCCCGGAGGCAGAGGTTGCGGACCTGGCCCCAGGACAGCACCCCGGTCTGCCACAGCCCGGCGGTCGCCGGCATCGAGCGGAGCACGTCGGCGGCGGTGAGGATCGTGGAGCGGTCGGCGCGGATGAGCCGGCACAGGTTCGCGAGTACGAGGTCGGGCGGGAGTCCCTCGACCGTCTCGCACACGCCCGTACCGATGGTCCGCGACAGGGCCAGGACCGCGCGGCACGTCTCGCGGTCAGCGGCCGCCAGGGCGTCCACCGCCGACGCCAGATCCCCGGCCGCGTCCGCGACCGACGCCACGACCGGGCCGGTCGGCGGGGCGGAGGCGTGCGTCGAGGTCATGCGAGGAACCTACCTCCGGCCTGTGACACAAGCCGAACGGATGTTCGACTCCCTGTGGAGAAGCCGGCTACCCTG
>JAHWKB010000200.1 GCA_019348115.1 Actinomycetota bacterium
CCGCTGGAGGCGCACGGGACCGTGAACGCCATCCTCCACGCCATGGCGTCCGGGGCGCTGGAGGACGCGGCATGACGGCGCTCGGCATCGAGGGCATGAGGATCGGGGTGTGGACGGCCCCGGAGGGCACGAGCGGCTGCACGGTCGTGCTGCCACCCGAGGGGACGCTCGGTGCGGTCGCGGTGCGCGGGGCGTCGCCCGGCACCCGCGAGGCCGTCTCGCTCGGTCCCAGCGGCAGGATCTCGGTGTGCCACGCGGTGGTCCTGTCGGGTGGATCCGCGTACGGGCTCGCGTCCGCCGACGGCGTGATGCGCTGGTGCGAGGAGCACGGCATCGGCTACCCGACGCGGATCGCGCTCGTCCCGATCGTCGGCGCCGCCATCGTCCTCGACCAGGGCGTCGCCACGCCGGCTGCCCGTCCGGGCCCCGACGCCGGCTACGCCGCGTGCGAGGCGGCCGTCGCCGCGGACCCGCCCGAGGGCGCCGTGGGTGCGGGACGTGGGACGACCGTGGCCAAGGTCGCCGGCGTCGAGCACTGCTGGCGTGGCGGCCAGGGGGTCGCGGTCCGCCGGCACGGTGACCTCGTCGTCGGTGCCGTGGTGGTCAACAACGGCGTCGGGGAGGTGCGGGACGACGACGGCAGCTGGATCGCCCGGGCGCGGGTCGACGACGACGTGGAGCGCTTCCCGTTCACCGATCGCTGGTTCCCGCCCGCGACCGACGAGGACGACCTCGCGACCGGCACGGGACCGACCGAGAACACCGTCATCGGCTGCATCGTCACGAACGCGCGACTCACGAAGGCGGAGGCGCACCGGATCGCGGATCTCGGGCACACCGGCATCGCCCGCGCGCTCTGGCCGGCGCACACCCAGGCCGACGGTGATGCGCTCTTCTGCCTCGCGACCCAGCAGCTGACCGTCCCGCTCGACCTCGTCGCCACGCTCGCGGCCGACGTCGTCGCCGAGGCGGCGCGTCGCGGCCCCCTCCTCGCCGTCGGCCACAGCGGCCTCCCCGGCCTGGCGGATCGCTGACCCGGCGGGGGGCGGTCCGGGGAGGGCTACCCTCGCGGCGATGTCCACGAACCCGATGTCCGTCGATCCCGCGCGGCTGCGTCCCTGGAAGCAGCTGGAGCGGGACGCTCGGTCGTGCACGGACTGCCGGCTGTGGGAGTCCCGCAGCAAGGTCGTCTTCGGTGAGGGCGACGTCGACGCCGACCTCATGTTCGTCGGCGAGGCCCCGGGGCGCAGCGAGGACCTCACGGGGCGCCCGTTCGCCGGCGCCGCCGGGAACATCCTCGACAACTTCCTCGGGGACGTCGGGCTGACCCGCGACGAGGTCTACGTCACCGACCTCGTGATGTGCCGTCCGCCGCAGGGGCGCCGGCCGTCGGCCGACGAGATCGAGGCGCACATGCCCTACCTCGCGGAGCAGATCGCCCACGTGCGGCCACGCGTCATCGTCGCCTTCGGCGAGCTCGTCGCCGCCGTGCTCGCGGGCCGACCGCTGCCGCTCGAGCGCGTGGCGGGCTACCGCTTCGACGTCTTCGACGGCGTCACCCTGATCCCGACCTACCGGCCGACCGAGGCCGTGAAGGGGAGCGCGCGAGCGCTCACCGCGATCAAGCGCGACGTCGCCACCGCGAAGGCGGTCCTCGACGGTCGCATCGCCACCGGCGCCGACCTCCTCGCCGAGGCCCGGGCCCGCCAGAGCCAGTCCGATGCCTGAGGATCGGCCAGCCCGGATCACCCTGCGCTCGGGTGGGCCCGACGACACGCGTGCGCTCGCGGCGGCGTTGGCGTCCTTGCTGCGGCCCGGTGACGTGGTCTCGCTCTCGGGCGAGCTCGGCGCGGGCAAGACCTGCTTCGTCCAGGGCGCCGCGCAGGCGCTCGGCGTGACCGAGCGCGTCACCTCGCCGACGTTCATGCTCGTCAAGAGCTACGCCGGCGACCTGCCGGTCGTGCACGGCGACGTCTACCGGCTCGACCGCGTCCGCGACGTCGAGGACCTGGGCGACGAGCTCCTCGCCGCGGACGTCGTGACGTTCCTCGAGTGGGGCGACGCGGTCCGCTCGTTCCTGCCACCGGACCGGCTCGAGGTCGAGCTCCTCCTCGACGACCCCGAGGACATCGACGCCGACCGCGTCCTCCACCTCGAGGTGCACGGCACGTGGGCCGCGCGGGCCGCGGACCTCGCGACCGCGCTCGCGCCATGGGTCGGACCGACGGCGCACGCGTGCTGATCCTCGCCATCGAGAGCTCCACGCCACGCTCGTCCGTGGCGCTGGCCGAGCGCGACGTGGTCGTGGCCTCGGCGAGCCTCGGCGTCCCCCAGCGGCACGGAGAGTTCCTCGGTCCGGCGCTCCAGTTCTGCCTCGAGCAGGCCGGCGCGTCCGTCGGGGACGTCACCGGGGTCGCGGTCGGCGTCGGTCCCGGCCTGTTCACCGGTCTCCGTGTCGGCATCGCCACGGCGCAGACCTTCGCGGCCGCGCGGTCGCTGCCGGTCGTCGGGCTGTCGGGGCTCGACGTCCTCGCCTTCCGGTCGCGCCACGTCGGACGCCTCGTCTGCACCGCGCTCGACGCCCGTCGGCGTGAGCTCTTCTGGGCCTTCTACCGCCAGGCGCCGGGCGGGATGCAGCAGGTCGCGGAGCCGCAGGTCGGCGACGCCGGCGAGCTCGCCGCCGAGATCGCCGCGCAGGGCGGCGACTGCCTCGTCGTCGGCGACGGGGGCCTGCGCTACGGCGACGAGCTGGCGGCCGCCGGCGCGGACCTCGCCGGGCCCGCCGACGCGTGGCCGGATGCCGCCGACCTCGCCCAGCTCGCCGTGCCGCGGTTCCTGCGCGAGGAGACCCACGAGCCGCAGTCCCTCCAGCCCATCTACCTCCGCCGCGCCGACGCCCGGATCGGGTGGCAGGAGCGCGGGCGCATGCACGGCGGCGCGGGGTGAGACCCGGCCGGCGCGAGGCGGCGGGGGGCGGCCACCGCGGGGCGGTCCGGGTCGTCCCGATGACCCTCCGACACCTCGACGCCGTCACGGCGCTGGAGCGGGCCGTCTACCCCCGTCCGTGGACGCGGGCCACGTTCCGCGCCGAGCTCGACAAGACCGAGGACCGGGCCTACCGCGTCGCCCGGCGCGGCCGGCGCGTGGTGGGCTACGGCGGCGTCCTGGTCGGGGCCGGCGAGGCGCACATCCTGACCGTCGCCGTCCATCCCACCGAGCGCCGCGGCGGGGTCGCGACGCGCCTGGTCGTCGAGCTCCTCGCCGCCGCCGTCGAGCTGGGAGCGGTGGACGCCACCCTCGAGGTCCGCGAGTCGAACGCCGGCGCGGAGGCGCTGTACCGTCGGTTCGGCTTCGACAGCGCCGGCGTCCGACCCGGCTACTACGAGGACGACGGCGAAGGGGCGCGGATCATGTGGCTGCACGACCTGGCCGCCCCGGCCACCGCCGCACGGATCCTCGCGGAGGCCGACCGCGTCGGCCACCCCCGTCCCCGCGCGCTCGCCGCCGACGCGACCTGAGGAGGCCGGCGTGCTGGTGCTGGGCATCGAGACGTCCTGTGACGAGACCGCTGTGGGCATCGTCGAGGACCGCTTCGCCGTGCGGGCGAACGTCATCGCCTCCCAGATCGAGCTCCACGCGCCGTACGGGGGCGTCGTCCCCGAGGTCGCGGCGCGCGCCCACCTCGAGCTGATGCTCCCCACGATCGACCGCGCCCTGGTCGAGGCCGGCATCGGGCTGTCCGACCTCGACGGCGTCGCGGTGACGTCCGGCCCGGGCCTCGTCGGGGCGCTGCTGGTCGGGGTCGCGGCGGCCAAGGGGCTGGCACTGGCGGGCGACCTGCCCCTCGTCGGGGTGAACCACCTCCGCGCCCACGTCGAGGCCGCGCAGCTGCAGTACGGCGAGCTCGAGCCGCCGCTGCTCGCCCTGGTGGTGAGCGGCGGGCACACGAGCCTCGTGGTGATGGACGGCGACGGGTCCTTCCGGCAGCTCGGCGCCACCATCGACGACGCCGCCGGCGAGGCGTTCGACAAGATCGCCCGCTTCCTCGGCCTCGGCTACCCCGGCGGCCCCGAGATCGACCGCATCGCCCGCGAGGGCGACCCGGCGGCCGTCGCCTTCCCCCGGGCCATGGCCAACGACGGCACCTACGACTTCTCGCTGTCGGGCCTGAAGACCGCGGTGATCCGCTACCTCCGCAAGCTCGAGGCCGAGGGCACCGAGCCGCACCTCGCCGACGTCGCCGCGTCCTTCCAGGAGGCCATCGTCGACGTGCAGGTCGACAAGTCGATGGCGGCCGCCCGGGCCGAGGGCATCGAGCGGATGGTCATCGCCGGCGGGGTGGCCGCGAACACGCGCCTGCGGGCACGGATGCAGGCGGCCTGCGACGACCACGGCATCCGCCTGCTCGTGCCGTCGATCGGGCTCTGCACCGACAACGGCGCCATGGTGGCCGCCTCCGGCGCCAACCTCCTCACCGCCGGCGTGACCGCCGACCTCGGCCTCGCCGCCGACCCCAACCTCCCCCTCGCCGGCCGGGCCGACGCGGCGAGCGCAGGGGGCGGCACCACCCGGTCCGGACCGGGGCGCGCCGGATGACCGGCGTGCTCGGTCGGGTCCGCTGGCGCTCCTGCAC
>JAHWKB010000201.1 GCA_019348115.1 Actinomycetota bacterium
GCGACCCCGTTGGTGTACTCGGGGTCGACGACGGGCCGGTAGGTGCTCGCGACCGTCCCGTAGTAGATGCTGTAGTGGTGGTCCCACACCGGCTCGGAGTCCGGGGGCAGACGACCCTCGTGGACGAGCTTCCGGTAGGCGTCCCCGTCGCCGGCGCGGGCGGCGGGGTAGGCCTGCAGGATGGGCGGGATGTAGGTGTAGAGGTTCGGCCCGTCCGGCGTGAACAGGGTCCCCTCCCAGTCGACCCCGCCGTCGAAGAGGTCCGGGTAGCGCTCGAGCGCGAGCCGCGTCTGGTAGCCGCCGTTGGAGATGCCGGCCGCGTAGGTGAGCGCCGGCGACCGTCCGTGGCTCTGCTGGAGCGCGCCGACCGCCGCGTCGGCGGCCAGGGCCATCATGGTCGCCCACTGCTCGACGGCGCGCCCCGGGATCCAGGAGGTGCGTGAGCCGCCCGTCTCGTCGTCGCCTGCCCGGAAGAAGTTGAGCCCGGTGTTGCCCTTGTCCTGGGAGACGTAGGCCCAGCCCTTGGCGAGGACCCGGTCGGACAGGATGATGTCGCTCGCGAACTGGGTCCGGAGGCCGGGGGTCCCGCCCACCACGAGATGGACGCCGTCCCAGTCGTTGGGGATGCGGATCACGAACTGCCCGTTGTGGCGCATGCCGTCGTCGCACGCGGGCATGAAGTCGTTCGTCTCCGGCTGGTAGTGGTCACAGGAGTCGGGGAACCAGCCCTCGATCTGCAGCCCCGGCACGGGCGCGTCGACGTGGTCGGTGTGCTCCGAGTGCAGCGATCCGCTCTCCCGCGTCCCCGCGCCGGTGCTCGCGCCGGTGTCCGTCCGCGGGTTCGAGCGCGTCGTGAGGTCCTCGAGGCACACGACCTGCTGGTACTCGGCGCCCGGCACGTCGAGCGTGCTGGTGTCGGGGCAGGCGACCTGTGCGCCGGCCACGTCCGGGGCCGCCACGACGGTCGCGAGGACCGTTGCGGTCGCCATCGCGGCGAGCGTGCGTGCAGCTGCGGGTCGTCCCATCGTCGCCTCCTGAGCCGATGGCCCAACCGTAGATGCCGGAGTCGCCGGGCGGCATGGAGGAGTTGCCCCTCAGCTGCGGGCTGCGATGTGGTACCTCTCCATTCCGCGCGAGGGGTCCGGGGACCCGGACGGGGTCGGTTCGGTATGGATGCATGCACGTTCCTCCGGTTGCTGCTCGACGAGGCGCCGGTCGCCGCCTTCGAGGAGCAGGTCCAGCGGGGCCGTGACGCTGGGCTCGACCCGACCGCGCAGGAGCGTCTCCAGGAGGCGAGCTACCTGGCGATCCAGCTGCAGCTGGTCCTGCGGGAACGGCGCCGCCGCGAGGTGGAGCTGGCGGCGCTGTACGCCACGGCCGGCGACCTCACGTCCATCCGGGATCCCCAGCGCGTCCTGCAGGCGATCGCGCGACGTGCCCGACAGCTCCTCGACGCGGACACCGCCTACCTGACGCTGATCGACGAGGAGCGCGGGGACACGTACATGCGCGTGACGGAGGGGATGGTCACCGCCGACTTCGCCCGGCTGCGCCTGCCGCTCGGCGTCGGGCTCGGCGGACTGGTCGCGCAGACCGCCACGCCGTACTACACCGCCGACTACCTCGAGGACGAACGGTTCCGCCACGCGCAGCCGATCGACCACGCCGTCGACGGCGAGCACCTGCGCGCGATCCTCGGCGTGCCGCTCATCGCCGGCGACAAGGTCATCGGCGTGCTGTTCGCCGCGAACCGCCACCCGGGGCCGTTCAGCCCGGACGAGGTGACGCTCCTCCGGTCCCTGGCGGCGCACGCCGCCATCGCCATCGAGAACGCGCGGCTGTTCGATCGGGCCCACCGGGCGCTCGAGGAGCTCGAGGCCACCACCGCGGTGGTCCGAGCCCACAGCGACGCGGTCGAGCGCGCGGCCGAGGCACACGAGCGGATGACGAACGTGGTGCTCCAGGGGGGACGGCTCGACGACCTCGTCGCGGTCGTGGGCGAGCTGCTCGGCGGCACGGTCGTCGTCGTCGGGCCCGACGGGCGTCTGCTGGCAGGTCGCGGGGACATCCGTGAGGACACGCTGGCGGAGGAGGTCGGGGCGGCGCTGTCCGCCGGGCGCACCGTCGACCTCGGGTCCGGCGACGGAGCCTGGGCCGTGCCGGTCGGGACCGCCGCCGACCCCCTTGGCGCGCTCCTGCTCCGTGGTCGGGCCGAGCTCAGCGACGCCGACCGGCGGACCTTCGAGCGCGCGGCCCAGGCCACCGCCTTCCTCCTCCTCACCGAGCGGTCGGTCGCCGAGGCGGAGCGGCGCGTCCGGGGTGAGCTGCTCGACGACCTGCTCGCGCCCTCCGGCCGCGACGCGGAGGCGATCGAGCGACGCGCACGGGTGATGGGAGTGGACCTCGCATCCGATCACCTCGTGCTCGCGCTGTCCGCCGCCGGCGCCGACCGCCACGCACTGCGTGCGGCGGCCGGTCACCAGGCGGACCGGTGGCGGGGGCTCGCCGGCGAGCGTGACGGCGCGGTGGTCCTGCTGCTCCCCGTCGGTGACCCGTCACCGGCGGAGGCGGTGCACGCCGAGCTGTCGTCCGCCCTCGGGGTGCCGGTGACCTGCGGTGTCGCCCGGGCCACGGAGGCGAGCGGCCTCCCCGGAGCCTTCGACGAGGCCGAGCGGTGCCGCCGGACGCTGATCGCGCTGGGACGCGGCGGCGGGCTCGCGACGGCGCCGGACCTGGGGGTCTTCGCGCTGCTGTTCAACCAGAGCGGCCGCGAGGACCTGGACCGCTTCGTCACCGGCGCGCTCGGACCCGTCCTGGCCTACGACGAGGAGCGCGGCAGCGAGCTCACCCGCACCCTGGAGGCGTACTTCGAGGCGGGCGGCAACCTCACCAGGGCGGCGCAGCGCCTGCACGTCCACGTCAACACCCTCTACCAGCGCTGCGAGCGCATCTCCTCGCTGTTGGGCGTCGACTGGCAGGACCCTGCGGAGGCGCTGCGGATCCACCTCGCGCTGCAGGTCCGTCGGCTGCAAGTCGCCGTCTGATCGGCTGCAAGTCGCCGTCTGATCGGCTGCAAGTCGCCGTCTGATCGGCTGCAAGTCGCCGTCTCGGCCCCCGATGTGGAGGAAGTCTCCACGATCGCTCGTCGGTTGTGGAGGGACCGCACCTGGGAAGCGTCCCGTGGGCTCCGTAGCGTCCCGGTCGGGGATGGGGAGGGGCAGCGGTGTTCGAGCGGACCGAGGACGCGACGCACGCGTCGCTGCGCGCCGGGTTCCGTTGGTCGCTCCCCGACCGGTTCAACATCGGGGCGGCCTGTGCGGACGTCCACGCGGCCACGGCGCTCGCGATGATCGAGATCGTGGACGGGGACGTCAGGGAGCACACGTTCGGCCAGGTCACCGAGCGTTCCGGCCGGGTCGCCAACGCGCTGGTCGGGCTCGGCATCGCCCGCGGGGATCGTGTCGGGGTCCTGCTGCCCCAGGGGCTCGACGTCGCCGTCGCCCACCTCGCCGTCTACAAGCTCGGGGCCGTCGCCGTCCCCCTGACGCAGCTCTTCGGACCCGAGGCGGTCCGCCACCGTCTGGCCGACAGCGGGGCGAAGGCCGTGCTCACCGACGCCACCACGCTCGACATGGTGGCCGAGGTGGCGGCCGAGCTCGGCGACGTGACGGTGATCGTGACGGGCTCCCGGGCCGCGGCCCCTCACCACGCCCTCGACGACCTCCTCGCGTCCGCGTCGGCACGGGTCGACGTCGCCCCGACCGGACCGGACGACCCGGCGGTGCTGATCTACACCTCGGGGACCACCGGTGCCCCGAAGGGCGCCCTCCACGGCCACCGCGTGCTGTTCGGCCACCTGCCCGGGTTCGAGCTCATGTTCGACCTCTTCCCGCAGGGGGAGGACCGGATGTGGACGCCGGCTGACTGGGCCTGGATCGGCGGCCTCCTCGACGCCCTGCTGCCGACGTGGTTCCACGGTCGGCCCATCGTGGCGGCGCCCGGCCGACGCTTCGATCCCGAGTGGGCCGTGGACCTGATGGTCGACCACCGTGTCACCACGACGTTCCTGCCCCCGACCGCGCTGAAGCTCATGCGGCAGGCCGACATCGACGGCGGCGGCCTCCGGCTGCGGTCCGTCATGAGCGGCGGCGAGCCCCTCGGCGGCGAGATGCTGGCCTGGGGTCGCGAGCATCTCGGCGTCACGGTCAACGAGATCTACGGCCAGACGGAGGCGAACCTCCTGGTCGGCAACAGCGCCGACATCTGGGACGTCCGCGCCGGTTCGATGGGGCGGCCGTTCCCCGGGCACGACCTCGCGATCCTGCGATCGGACGGGACCATCGCGGATCCCGAGCAGGACGGGGAGATCGTCGTCCGCGCCCCGGACCCCGTGATGATGCTGGGCTACTGGGGCCAGCCCGAGGCGACCGAGCGGAAGTACGTCGACGTCGCCCGTGAGGGCGGCAGCGACCGCTGGCTCCGCACCGGCGACCTCGGCAGGGTCGACGGGGACGGGTACTTCTGGTTCACGTCCCGGGACGACGACGTCATCATCTCGGCCGGCTACCGCATCGGACCCGCGGAGATCGAGGAGTGCATCCTCGG
>JAHWKB010000202.1 GCA_019348115.1 Actinomycetota bacterium
GCGACAGCGACGTGGCGGTCCGCAGCGCCTCGGCGATGACCATGCGCTCCGGGTTGACGACCAGCCGGACCGACGTCCGGGCCGCGTCCTGGAGCAGGGCGTGGACGGCCGCGAGCTCGCCGTGGATGCGCTCGACCGCCCCGAAGACGTCGTCCTCGGGGACGGGGATGCCCCCGACGCGGGAGGTCACGGGACGGATCACGCGGGCGACCCGGCGGCCGGGGGCGAGGATGCGGTCGACGTACCACCGCAGCGCGTCCGGGAGCGCCAGGAGTCGGAGCGTCTCGGCGGTCGGCGCGCAGTCGACGACGACGAGGTCGTAGGCGCCGCTCTCGACCTGGCGGTGCAGGTCGATGAGCGCGAAGAGCTCGTCGAGGCCCGGGAGGAGCACCAGCTCCTCGGCCTGCAGCTCGCCGACGCCACCCCAGGCGAGGAGCTCCACGAGGTAGTCGCGGACCTCCTTCCAGTGCCGCTCGAGGCGCGCCTGGGCGTCGATCTGCTGGGCCTGGAGGTTGGTCGCCACCCGCGTCGGCCCGTCGCCGAGCGGCACGTCGAAGGCGTCCGCGAGCGAGTGCGCCGGGTCCGTCGAGGTGACCAGGACCTCGAGGCCCCGAGCGGCCGCACGGGCCGCGGTGGCCGCGGCGACGGTGGTCTTGCCGACCCCACCCTTGCCGGTGAAGAGGAGGATGCGGGTCATCGCGGAGACGGTCCATCAGCTCGGGTGCACGTGCCGCCGGAGGCTACCGCCAGCGCGCGCCGGAGCACCCGCTCAGGGCGTGACCGCCATCGTGGCGGCGAAGAAGGACAGCATGAGCGCCCCGAGGACGGCCACCACGAGCCAGAGGGTGATCCGGGCCGTCAGCAGCACCGTGTCGGCGCCCGCGACCGTCCGCTGGACCTCGATGACCGACGCGACGAGCACGACCATCGCCCCGAGGAGCAGCGGGATCGCGGGGAGCACGGGCTGCCCCGATCCCGCGGCGGCACGGAGCAGCACGAGCCCGCCGAGGAGCCACGTGACGTAGAGGATCATCCGCAGGGCCCCCGCGGGGGTGCGGCCCAGGAGGACGTGGCCGAGGCCCGGCAGGAGCAGGCTCGCGCCGACGGCGACCGGTTCGGTCACCTCCGGCGTCGCCGCCTCGTCGTCGCCCCGCGCGAACGCCCGGGTGAAGGCGGCGCCGCAGGAGACGCAGGTGTGCCGCTCGATCGGGTTCCACGTCTCGCAGGCCGGGCAGCGCCAGTCGAGGCCCTCCTCGGTGCGTCGGAGCCGTCCGTCGCTCGAGGTCGCCGGCGACGGGCGCGAGGTGTCGCCGGCCGGCACGGGATCGGCTGCCGGCGGACCGGCCGGGTCCGCGACCGTCTCGGACCCGGGCTCGGCCACGGGCGGCTCCGTGCGCAGCGCCGCGTAGCAGAGCGAGCACCAGTCGGCAGACTCGGCGTTGCGTGCACCACAGGCGGGGCACCTCACGGGGCCATGCCCAGATCGCGGCGGGCCTCCCGCTGGAGGTCGTCCTTCAGCCGCCACAAGCCCCGACGCAGCACGACCCGGTAGTCCCGCAGCACCCGGACGGGGCGCCGGTGGTCCGTGGCGGCGACCAGCAGGTGGTGGACCACGGTGCCGCCGAAGGCGTCCTCGAGCCAGAACTCCGACCAGCCCGCGAGGTCGCCCTCGAGGTCGATGCGGAAGCCCGCGTCGTGCCGGTACTGCCCCGGGGTGCCCGTGACGCGCAACGGTCGGGAGGTCCGACGCGCCCGGAGGGCGATCGACCAGCGCTCGGACGGCTCGTCCGGGGGCGCCGTCGTCCGGCCCTCCGCGACCGCGACCGTGCGCACCCCGGGCCACCAGTCGGACCACCCCGCGATGTCGGTCAGCCGCGGGTAGACGGCCGCGACCGGTGCGCGGACGAAGGCGTCGTCGTCGACGTGGAGGTCCACCGCCCTACTGCCGGCCGGAGCGCGGGGCGCGGGGCAGGAACGTCACCGCGACGAGCGCGATGCCGGCGAGCGCGAGCCCGCCGCCGGTCGCGGGGAGCCGCGGGTGGATGGGCGCCGGCGCCGCGGCGGGGGCCGGGCGTCCCGGCGCGGCCGGCGGTCCCGGGCGCCCCGGCGCCGCCGCGACGCAGCGTGGGGCCGGCTGTCGCTCGAACGCCTCGGTGAGCACGCGGCCCTGCCACTGCGGCCGACCGGTGCCCCGGATCGGCGCACGCGGATCCGGCACCCCGAGGAGCCAGCCGATCGTCGGGGCGAGGTCGACGGACTCGGCCTGTCCGGGGAGGCCGGCGGTGTCGTCGAAGGTCTCGGCGTCGACGAGTGCCGGGTCGGCCTCGACCACCGTCGGCCCGGCGAGCCCGTCCCAGCCGCCGGCCACGAGCATCGTCGCGTGACGCGTGAGCGCGTGCCCGTGGTTGCCCGGGTAGGGGTTGCTCGACACCGAGCCGACCCGGTGGCCGGGCAGGACCGTCACGAAGAGCTCGCCGGCCCGCGGGGTGCGCAGGTGCCAGTCCGGGTGGACCGCGTCGAGGTCCCCGCCCGGGTCGAGCGGGTTGGGGTCGCGGTACAGCGCCTCGTCGACACCGGGGAGGTCGACGAGGCGGTCCCGTGCCGCGAGCAGCACCTCATCGGCATCGGGGGCCGCAGGGTCGAGCAGGTAGACGAGCCCCGCCCCGCCGTTCTCGGAGACGAAGAACCGTCCGCTCGTCGCCGGGTCCGCCTCGAGCGCGCCGGCGACGTCGACCGCCGACGACGGGTCGATCGGGACGGACCAGTCCATCGAGTGGTCCGAGTTGACGATCAGGACGGTCGACTCCCACAGCCCCCGGGCCCGCAGCTCCGCGACGATCGAGCCCACGAGCTTGTCGGTCTGCTGCAGCGCGGCCAGCTGCTCCACCGGGAGCCCCGCCGCCCCGGTCGCGTCGATGTGCCCGGACCGGTCGACGTCGCCGAGGTTGGCGAACAGGTAGTCCGGCGCCGCCCGTGCGAGCTCGGCCAGGATGAACCCCACGGTGGTCGTGTCCAGCGCGTGGCCCGACTCGGGGACGTTGAACAGCTCCTGCGGGAAGTCCGCGTCCGCGCCGTCCGCGGCGAAGATCCGGTGGACGTACTCCTTGGAGAACACCGTGACCGTGCGGAGATCCGGGCAGACGCGCTCGATCGTGCGGGTGAGCGAGTCGGCCTCGAGGAGCTCGGGTTGCCCGAGGTCCGGCTCGGTCGGCGCCGTGTCGCCGACCGCGGCACGACCCTCGTTGCCCGGGATCCCGGTGACCTGGGGGTAGGCGCCGGTCGCCATGGACACGTGGTTCGGCAGCGTCTCGGACGCCATCACCGCACGGGCCTGCTCGTACCAGACCCCCGACGCCTTGAGCTCGGCCAGGACGGGCGTCAGCGGCCCGACCTGGGCGGGGTGGAGCCCGTCGATGACGAGGTGGACGACCCGGACCGTCTCCGGTTCCGGCTCCTGGGCCGCGACCGGCGCGGCGAGGGCGGCCAGGACCGCCGCGAGGACGCCCAGGACCGCCCCCCGGACGCGGCCGGGCGGCGCAGGAACCAGGACGGTCCGGCGCCGCGCGTTGGGATCCACGTGTCGGCCCCCTCGAGGACGTCGGGGCCGGATGCTACTGCGCTCGGCCGTCCGGACGGGGACGACGGGGCAGGGATGCGGGACCCTGGCGTCGAAAGTCCCGGTACGCCACCATCACCGACGGGGATCACCGTGCGTCCAGACCGCCCCTCCCTCCGGGGCCGCCTCACCGCCCTCGACGCCAGGCTCGCGTCACCGGCCGCGACGCGGGGCCTCGCCACGCTCGTCGGCGCGCTCCTCCTCGTGCAGGGCGCCGTCGTGCTCGAGCGCACGGCCGCCGCCCCGGGCGCCCCCGAGATCGGCGCGCTCGAGCCGGCCCCCACCGACGCGACCGGCACCGCGGCCGACACGACCGTCGCGATCGCGTCCGCACCGCTTGTCCCCGACGTCACGGAGGGCAGCACGGACGTCTCGGCGACCGTGGCCGACGGCGCGGCCGACACCACCGCGGCCGCCGCACCCGACGTGCCCGGGCAGGGGCAGCAGTCCTCCGCCTCCACCCCGAGCGACTCGTCGGAGAGCGCGTCGTCGCCGAGCTCGACCGGCACGACCGCTGCCTCGGACCCCGCCCGCCGGCGCTTCGAGTCGCGCTTCCCCGAGCACGCCCGCGCCGGGCAGAACACGGCCAAGCCCGGTACCACGCGGTGGGCGGTGCTGATCGGCGTCAACGAGCACAGCGGCCGCACCCGGGACAACGTCGGTTCCCGGCAGGACGCCGAGGACCTCGCCCGCCACCTCCTGTCCCTCGGATGGGCCCGGGACCACGTCCTGCTCCTGACCGACGCCACGGCGAACCGCGAGAACATCGTCGAGGGGCTCCGCTGGCTCCAGCGCAAGAGCGACGAGCACTCGGTCGTCGTCGTGCACTACAGCGGCCACGTGAAGCAGTGGCACGGCCGCGACGCCGACGGTGACCGCGAGGTCCCCGACGAGGCGTTCTGGCCCAGCGACAACCGCTTCATCACCGACCGCGAGGTCGGCGACCTCCTCGGC
>JAHWKB010000007.1 GCA_019348115.1 Actinomycetota bacterium
TGCCGGTGCAGAAGGTCGTGCGCGTCGCCGGCGTGAAGGTCGCGCTGCAGTCGCCGCAGCAGCGGTCGGGCCAGCGGGTGCTGTTCCTGTCGCTCGACGACCGCACGGGCACGACCCAGGCGACGTTCTTCGAGCGGAGCCTCGGCGACAACGCGTGGACGGTGCTGCACGCGTGGCTGCTGGTGGTCGAGGGGCGGGTGAGCCGGCGCGGGGACATGGGCGCGACCGTCAGCGGCACCCGCGCGTGGGACCTGTCGCGGCTGTGGCGGGCGTGGCAGGAGGGCTGGCTCCCCGATGCGCTCGCCGAGCGCGGCACGCCGGCGCCGCACCAGCGCACCACCACCCGCCCCGCCGGGCTCCGGGCCGCGGAGTTCGGACGCGGCTCCGCCTGATCCGCCGCGGCGACCGCGCGTCAGCTCGCCACGACGGCCGCGCCGAGCTCCGCGTCCCGGGGGAGCGGCCGCACGCCGTCGAAGCGCAGCCCCACCGGGCCGGCCGTCGGGGCCTGCCGCACGCGGACCTCGAGCGGGGCGCCGTCCCAGTGCGCGACCAGCTCGCCGCCGTCGGGCTCGACCTGCGCGCCGAGGAGCGTCCACAGCCAGGCGGCGTGGTCGAGGTCGGGGTGCTCGAGGAGCGGCCCACGCAGCACGGCCCCGTCCGACGGCGGCTCCTCGGGGCGGAAGTCGTGCGCGGCCGCCCACTGGGCGTCGGTCTGTCCCGACCACGCGACCTGCACGATCAGCCCCCCGACCTGCGACGGTCGCAGGAAGGACTCCTTCCACGTGTCCCCGGAGAGGTCGACGTCCACGACGTCGAGGCCCTCGGCCTCGAGCACGCCGATCGCGGCGGGCAGGTCCGGGACCTTGAGGGTGAGGTGGTGGACCTGCGCCCCGAAGCGGTCGAGGTAGCGCCGCACGAACGTGTCCGGCGACGGGTCCGCCTCCGACGGCATCAGGAGCTCGAGCTTGCCGCCACCGCGGAAGCGCAGCTGCCGGCTGCGGAAGAGCCCGCGGGCGTGGTACCACGCGACCCAGCGGCCACCGAGCTCGTCCCGCCAGCGGGCGTCGGCGACGTCGAAGTCCGGGACGGCGACGGCGACGTGATCCGGGACGGCGTCGATCGGCACGGGGGGCTCCTCGGGGCTCCTCGGCGGTGGCGGGGACGGACCGTAGCCGCGCACGTCCCCGGGACGGGACGCGGACGGCGGTACGCTCGCCGAACACGTGTTCGCCGCGGATCGGGCGCCCGGGCCGGGAGGGCGGGCATGCGTGTGGGCCGGGAGGGAGCGCCGTGAGGATCGAGGTGGCGGAGCCGATCCTGCACGCCGACATGGACGCCTTCTACGCCTCGGTCGAGCAGCGGGACGACCCCGCGCTGCGGGGTCGGCCGGTGATCGTCGGCGGCGCGGGCAGCCGAGGCGTCGTCGCGGCCGCCTCCTACGAGGCCCGCCGGTTCGGCATCCACTCCGCGATGCCCTCGGTCCGCGCCCGCCGGCTCTGCCCCGACCTCGTCGTCGTGCCCCCGCGCTTCGACGTCTACCGCGAGGTGTCGTCCCAGGTCATGGGGGTGTTCCGGTCCTTCACGCCGCTCGTCGAGCCCCTGTCCCTCGACGAGGCGTTCCTCGACGTGCGGGGAGCGGTCCGGCTGTTCGGGCCGCCGCTCGACATCGCGGGACGCATCCGGGCGCGTGTCCGGGACGAGACGGGGCTGCCGTGCTCGATCGGGGTCGGCCCCAGCAAGTTCATCGCCAAGCTCCTGTCGGGCAAGGCCAAGCCGGACGGCGTCCGACTGCTCCGGGCGGACGAGGTGGCCGCGACGATCCGCCCGCTCCCGGTGTCGGACCTGTGGGGCGCCGGACCGCGGACGGTGGAGCGGCTCACCGACTACGGCTTCCGCACCATCGGGCAGGTCGCCGACGCCGACCGCCGCACCCTCGCCCGCATCGTCGGCGAGGCGCTCGGCGGCCAGCTGCACCGGCTCGCGAACGGGGTCGACGACCGTTCGGTCACCCCGCACGAGCCGGCGAAGTCGGTGTCGGCCGAGGAGACCTTCGCCGACGACATCGACGACCCCGACGAGCTCGACCGCCACCTGCTGCGTCTCGCCGAGAAGGTCGGCCGTCGGCTGCGCGCCAGCGGGCACGCCGGTCGCACCGTCCACCTGAAGGTGCGCTTCGCGTCGTTCGAGACCGTGACCCGGTCGGCCACGCTCGCGCAGCCGACCGACCGCACGCACGATCTCATCGACGTCGCGCGTGACCTCTACGCGGGCCTGCGGCTCGAGCGCGCGCGGGTGCGCCTCCTCGGCGTCGGCGTCTCGAACCTCACCGAGGGCGAGGCCGCCCGCCAGCTCGCGCTCGACGTCGACCAGCGCTGGGAGGACGTCGAGCGGGTCGCGGACCGGGTCGCCGAGCGCTTCGACGGCGTCGGGGTGTCCTACGCCGCGCTCCTCGACGTCGCCGAGGACCCGGGCTGGTACTCGGGCGACGACGTCCGCCGCCTCGCCGGCGAGGACGGACGCGAGCCCTGACGGCTCACACGGTCGGGAGGAACGTGAGCGGCCGGCTCCGCCGCCGGCGCGCATCGAGGTAGTCCGCGAGCTCGTCGTAGACGGCGTCGCCGACCATCTCGCGGAGCTCGTGCTCCATCGAGACGTAGACCGGCCGATCCGACACGAAGGCCGTGTCGTCGTCCATGCAGTACCACCCGAAGTCGGCGCCGCCCTCGCCCCAGTGGCCGCGCTCGAAGGCCGCGATCGTGTGCACCTCGAGGGGGGCGCCGTCGTTCGCGGTGCGCTCCTCGATGGTCCGGTGCAGCGGCAGCTGCCAGCAGACCACGGGCTTGTGGGTCATGTGGTGCTCGCCACGGCGGTCCGCGAGGTGGTGCAGCGCGCAGCCGATGCCGCCGGCGAAGCCCGCCCGGTTCTGGAAGATGCAGGCGTCGCGGTGGATGCGGGTGTGGACCTCGCCCTCGTCGTCCTCGGTGAGGACCCCGCCGGCGAGCGCCTCGGCGTGGAACTGCATCGTCTCCGGCGTCAGCTCCTCCTCGACGAGTCGCGTCAGCTCGGCCGGGTCGTCGTCCTCGTTGAGGTAGGCGCCGTGGAGGCAGCACCCGACGACCTCGTCCGGCTCCTCGCGGACGCCCTGGCAGCCCGCCCCGTAGATGCAGGTGTAGTCGGACAGCAGGAACGAGACGTCGAAGGTGTAGTGGAGGTGGTCGTCGTGGGGCGGGACGACGGTCACCCACTCGCGCTGCAGGACCACGGGGACCTCGGGCGGGGACGAGGGAGCGGACGGGCGTGGACGGGGAGCGTAACGACCGTGGTCGCTAGCCTCGGCGCCCGTCCGGACCGAGTCCCGGACCGCAGGCCAGGAGCTGCCCGTGGACGCCGTCAGCTACGAGGTCGTCGACCGTGTCGCGGTCGTCACCATCGAACGCCCCGACCGCCGCAACGCCATGGACCTCGCCGTCTTCGACCAGCTCCGCGAGCGGGCGGTGCAGGCGGGTGCGGACCGTGAGGTGGGGGCCGTGCTCGTGCGGGGTCGCGGCGGCGTGTTCTCGAGCGGCATCGACACGAGCGTGTTCGGTGGGCAGGCCCAGGAGGGCATCACGCTGTCGTTCGTCGAGCGGCTCCAGTCGGCGTTCACCGCCTTCGAGGACCTCGACAAGCCGTCCATCGCAGCCGTCGAGGGCCACTGCTACGGCGCCGGGCTGCAGCTCGCCCTCGCCTGCCACCTGCGCGTCGCGGCGCCGGACGCGCGCATGTCGCTGATGGAGGCGCGCTGGGGCCTCGTGCCGGACCTCGGCGGCACCCATCGCCTGCCCCGGCTCGTCGGCCTGGGGCGCGCCACCGACCTCGCGCTGACGGCGCGGGTCGTCGAGATCGACGAGATCATGACCATGGGCCTCGCGGAGCGCCGCCTCGGGGACGACGACCCCGGCGGCGAGGCGCTCGGGCTCGCACGGCAGCTCGCCAACGGTCCCTACGCGCTGCGCGAGATCCCGCGGCTGCTGCGGGAGAACCTCGAGCGGGACCGCTCCGGGGCGCTCCAGGCCGAGGCCCTCGCCCAGGTGCGGTGCATCCAGCACCCCGACTTCGCCGAGGCCGTCACGGCACGACTCGAGGGCCGCGAGGCGCGCTTCTCGGGCGAGTGAGCCGTCAGGCGGTCGCGGCCACCAGCGGGCGGTCGGCCTCGTCGAGCCGGTCGCGCCAGGTGCTGCCACCGTCGATCCCGGCGAGGAAGGCGAGTCGGTTGCGGCGGCCGGGTGCGTCGTCGTCCACGGCCGGGACGCCGTCGAACGCGCGGGCGAAGTAGGCGCGGATTGCGGTCAGCCCCTCGGAGCGGATCTGCGACGCCCGGGCCTCGGTCACGCCCAGGGAGTCGGCGATGTCGCGGAGGTACTCGCCGCCGAAGTAGTAGCGCGTGACGACCTCTCGCTGGGCCTGCGGGAGGTGGCGGACGGCGAGCCGCAGCGTGCCGGTGAGCTCGCGGTTCTCGAGCGCGTCGCCGGGGAGGACCGCCTCGTCCTCCTCCTCCACCAGGTCCGCGAGGGTCATCTCGTCGGTGTCGACCGCCCCGACCCGCTGGTCGAGGTGGAGGAGGGTCGCGTGCGCGGCGGACGAGCGCATCTCGCGCAGCCGGTCGACCTCGATGTCGAGCCGCTCGGCGATCTCGCCCTCGCTCGGGGCACGGCCGTGCTCGGCGATGAGCGCGTCGGTCGCGTCGCGGATCTCCCGCATGCCGCGGCGGGCGGCGCGGGTGACCCAGTCCCGCGAGCGGGTCGAGTCGATGATCGCCCCCCGGATGCGGATCATCGCGTAGCGGGGGAACGGGATGCCCTGGGACTCGTCGAAGCGACGCGAGGCGTCGACCAGCCCGTAGGCGCCGGCGTTCCACAGCTCCTGGCGGTCGACGTGGCGCGGGTAGCGGGCGGCGACCTGGTTCACGACGTGCTGCACGAGCCCCAGGTGCTCCGTCACGAGCCGGTCGGCCTGCTCGCGCGACGCGGGGGAGGGGGGCGTGGTCGTCATCGGGGGCTCCGTCCGTCGGACCGTCGGCTCTGCGTGGGTCAGATGTCACGCTCCGTGTCCGGTGCAGGTATCGCCCTCCCCGCCGTCGATATCAAGAGATATGAAGAGAACCGTGCACAAACCCTCCCGGAGGACTAGTCCGCGGGGCTCGCGACACATCGGCGGGGCGGCGTGGTGATCCCCCGCGGGGACGCCGGAACGACGGAGAACGGCCCGGGAACGCACGCACGGACGCGACCCGAGGGTGGTGAGCCGGCCCCTGGGCGGGTGTGGCCCGGACGGGTTGACCCGCTGCGCCGGCCGCCGTGGTCTCAGGCGAGGAAGTCGACCAGGGACGGCGGCAGCGGACGCGCCATGGCGTGCTCGGCGGCGGCGTAGCTCAGCCGCTGCAGGCGCAGCTCGCTCACCGCTTCCGGGAGGGCGAGGTCCTCGAGCAGGGCGAGCTCGCCGCGGAGCTCCTCGGCGCGGTCGGTCTCGCCGGCGTCGACGGCCGCGTCGAGCCGGGTCCGGAGCCCGAACGTGAGGGCGGCGAGGCGGCCCGGATCGGGAGCGGAGGGGGCGGTCACGCGCCGACTCCCCGTCCCACCACCGCGCCCGTGGGGACGAGCCGGAGGGGCGCGCGCAGCGCCTCGGGGGCGTCCCGCAGGTCGAGCGACCAGCGGGAGGCGTCGGCGAGGAGCTCGAGGTCGCGGTCGACGTGCGCGAGGGTCGCGGCGCACAACCGCGCGTTCTCGGCGGCCGTCCGTCGGACCTCGGCCAGGAGGAGGCGCAGGTGGTCACGGTGATCGCTGAAGACCGTGGCCCAGGGCTCGGGGCCGTCGGTGAGGTCCCGCAGCCGCAGCGACGACGGCGGCCGGCCCCAGGCGACGGCGACGGCGTCGAGCGCGGCCGCGCGTCGCACCTCGACCCGCTCGAGCTGGTCCCAGGCGTCGTCGACCTCGTCGAGGCAGCGTCCCACGTACCGCCGCAGGTCCGCGGTCAGCACGAGCTCCAGCGCCGCGAGCTTGAACGCGAGGTGCTCCGTGACGGTGCGCTCGACCCACACGACGTCCGCGAGCTCGGCGAGCTCGGGGTGGGGGATCGGGCGGGCGACGTCCATGTCCTCCGGGTCGGCGGGGCGCCGTGCTTGTTAAGCGCGTTGGCCGTCCGTTGGGCACCCCGGCGCCCCATCCGCCGACCAGGCGCCGGAACGCACCCCCCGCCGTATACTCGCTTCCGCCAGACCCGCCCCGGAGCCCCGCGATGCCGCTGTCCGAGCACGAGGAGCGCATCCTCGCCGAGATCGAGCGGCGCCTGCACGAAGAGGACCCACGCTTCGTCCGGCGGACCCGTCGCGCCACGAGCCGCGACCCGCTGGGCGTCCGCGTCAGCCTGGCCATCGCGGGGTTCGCCGTGGGCCTGGTGTGCCTGTTCTTCCTGACGTTCCACCTGGCGTTCGGCGCCGTCGGGTTCGCGCTCATGTTCGCGTCGGTCGTCGCCGGGGTGCGCGCCCTGCGCGGGGACGACGACAGCACGCTCGCGGACCGCGTCCGGCGTGCCTTCGGTGGGAGCCGGTCGGACCGCTGACCGACGCCGCTCCGGCCGGCCGCGGTGCTCGGTCGGCCGGTCAGCCGCGGAGCTCGTCCCGGACGCGCTCGAGGAGCCCGCGGCCCGTGCTGGCGGCGCTGGCGACGGGGACGCGCACGGGTGCGAGGATGCGGTCGCGGCGCTCCACGGAGGCCCGGAGCCCCGCGGCGAGCTGCGCGGCGAGCGCCTCGGCCTCGCCGCCGGACTCCTCGTCGAGCTCGCCGCCGAAGGCCGCCGCCTGGACGAGGAGCGTGAAGCGCCCCGCGCGCTCGTCGTCGATCCGGCCCTCGTCGACCCACCGTGCCAGCACCTCGGCCGTGGTCTCCGACGGGCGCCGTCCCACGCCGTAGCTCCGTGCGGAGGCGTGCAGGTAGCGCTGCGCCGCGAGGATGCGTGACGGCGCGTCGAGGTCGGGACGGCTCGACCGTCGCACCCGGCCGGCGGCGATGACCGCCGTGACCGCGCCGGCCAGCAGCAGCACCGCCACCACCCCCCACGGGAGGCCACCCTCGCCGGCGCCGGTCCCGGCGTCCTGGTCGGTTGCGGCGTCCGGCACCGGGGCGTCGGTCGGCGCCGTGGTCGGCGTGTCCGGGACGGGGACGTCCTCCTCACGACCCTCCAGCTGCTCCTCGAAGGCCTGCAGCTGCTGCTCGCGCTCGGTCATCACGGGGTCGAGGTCCTGCGGCGACGGCTGCAGGGTCGCGCCGTCGCTGCGCGGGGTGGGCTCGAACTTGATCCAGCCGTACCCCGGGAAGAGCACCTCCACCCACGCGTGCGCGTCCGTCGTCGACACCGTGTAGGTGTCGAGGTCCTGGCCGGTGGCGGGATCCGCGGGCGACGTCAGCGTGCCCGGGAGGAAGCCGACGGCCACGCGGGCCGGGATGCCCGACGCCCGCAGCATCACCGCCATCGCGGTGGCGTAGTACTCGCAGTAGCCCGTCCGGGTCTCGAAGACGAACCGCTCGAGCGCGTCCGAGCCGCGCAACACGTCGACGTCGGTGGAGTAGACGAACCGGCTGTCGGGTCCGCTGAACCAGTCCTGGAGCGCGAAGGCGCGGTCGACCATCGTCGTCGCACCTGCGGCGGCGTAGACCTCCTCGGCCTGGGCACCGAGCCGCTCGTACGAGCCGGGCAGCTGCAGCCACGGCGCGACGACCGCCGGGTCCGGCGTCACCTGTCGGAGCTGGTCGATGCCCGGTGAGGGGACCGTGGCGCGGACGCGGTACTCGAGCCCCTCGGTGACGCCGACCCGGAGGTCGCCACCGACCTGGACCTCGGCGAGGTCACCGGTGGCGACGAAGCCGCCGACGGTCGAGTACACCATGTCGCCCCGGTCGGGTCCCAGGACCTCGCGGGGCTGGTAGGGGACCGGGACGTAGATGTTGGCGAGGTCGAGCACGGTCACGTTGACGAACGCCTCGGACTGCTCGGCGATCGGCGTCTCGGGCGGGAGCGGCCCGTCCACGCTGAACAGCTGGGACGCATCGGGCCGGAAGCTCGGCTCGTCCGGTGGCCCGAGCCGCCAGGTGTTGTCGTCGAAGGTGTCCAGCGCGGCCAGTCGGAGGTAGGTACGGCGGTCGGCCTGGACCTGGAGGACGTCGCGGGCCGTGGGGAGCTTGAGGCGGTCGCCGATGTCCACGATCGGCTGGTAGCCCCGCGGATCGTCGCGGCCGGACAGGTCGAGCCACGACGAGCTGCCGTAGCCAGGGAGGAGGCCCGGCACGACGGCGGCGACGACGAGGGCGAACGCGCCGACGGTCACGCCGGCGCCCGGGACGCGCACCCCGTCGCGGTCGGTGGCGAAGCCGGCGACGTCGCGGTCGGACTCGAGCAGCAGCACGAGGCCGGCGGCGGCGAGGAACGGCAGCGCCTGCGGCCACGTCCGCCCGGGCGGGAGCGGGACGGCCAGCGGCACCACCCACAGGACGGCCGGGACGAGGAGGCCCAGCCCGGCCGAGCGCCAGCGGACGAGCAGCTCGTGGGTGGCGTGGGTGACGAGCCAGACCGAGGTCGTGATGATGAGGAGCAGGCCGTCGAGCGGCACCGTCGGCGCCGGCTGGTCGCGGAACTGGCGCAGGCCCTCGCCGAAGAGCGTCGCGGCCTGACCGAGCTGCTCCGGGCCGGGGAGGAGCGGGCCCGCCGGGAGGTGGACGACGTAGGTGAACACCGTCAGACCGACCAGCGAGCCGACGAGCGAGGCGAGCATGCCGAAGCCGACCTGGCGGGCGCCGGCGGCGACGGCGAGGGCGAGCAGCACCGCCGCCGCGGTCAGCGGTCGCCACGACGCGTCGGAGAACACCCGCGTCAGGGACACGAGCGCGGCGGCGACCACGAGGAGGGTGGCCGCGGTGAGGGCGAGCTCGCGCCTCATCGTCCGACCCCTGCCGCGACCGGCCGGTCCTGGAGGAGGAGCTGACGCCAGCGCTCGTCGAGCCGGTCGCCGGCCGACACCACCGTGACGCGCCAGCCGGCGATGCGGAGCGCGTCCGCCGTGCGGTCCGCGTCCCCGGCGGGGCCGCGCCGCCCCGCGAACGTGCCCGCCGCGACGAGCACGGCGAGGCGGGTGCCGAACGACCGGCCGGCACGGACCATGCGTCGGAGCTCGGCCGGCTCGGGGACGGTCGTCACGGCGATCAGGAGCCCGTCGCCGGCGGCGCCCTGGGCGAGCTGGGTCCACAGCCCGTCGAGGTCGGAGCCGTCGTCCGGCTCGAGGACCGCGAGCTGCTCGAGCGTCAGCTCCCACGGGACCGCACGCGGCGCGACCGTCAGCGGGCCGGTGACGAGCCGGACGCCGTAGCCGCGCTCCGAGACGTGGTAGGTCGCCGACGCCGCCGCCGACACGGCCACCTCGAAGGACGAGCTGGGGCCGCTCCCGCGGTGGCTGCCGGCACGCGCGTCGAGCACGATCACGGCCTGGGGGGTGGCGCGCGACTCGTCCTGGCGCACCATCAGCTTCCCGCGGTGGGCGGTGGACCGCCAGTGCACCTTCCGGAGGTCGTCGCCACGGACGTACTCGCGGATGTTGGCGATCTCGTCGCCGCTGGCCAGCGGACGGGGCCGGCCCTCGCCACCGGAGCCCTGGCTGCCACCGAGCGGGACGGACGGCAGCCGCCAGACGGGCGGGTAGACGATGACCTCGTCGGTGACGTCGAACCGGTGCCCGCGGGCGGCGATGCCGAAGGGGTCGCGCAGGCGGACGACGAGCGGACCGAGGGTGAACCGCCCCCGGTGGCGTCCGTGGAGGCGGTAGCGGACCGACGTCGTCGCGTCGGGCCCGAGCGGGCGCAGCACGAACCGCGGCCCGTCGGCGATGCCCGTCGGGGCGGTGTCCTCCACCTGCAGGATCGCGGTGGGGAAGCGACCGTTGTTCCGCAGCCGCACCTCGACGACGCCCTCCGCGTCGTGGAAGAGCCGGGGCGGGTGCACCCCCCGGCGCGCCGTGAGCCGCGCCGACGCGAGCAGCGTGTAGGCGACCGCGAGCCCGACCAGCACCAGCATCGCCACGGCGCCCATCTGCAGCTCCGGCACGCCGAAGGCACGCGAGACCCCCCACGCGACGCCGGAGGCCAGCAGGAGGAGACGGCCGCGGTCGGTGAGCATCAGCTCACTCGGTCGGTGCGGGGACGCCGTCGACGACGTCCTCGATGACGCCCACGGCGTCGCGGCCACCGAGCTGGGCCTCGGGACGCAGGATCAGCCGGTGGGGCAGGACGTGCGGCGCGAGCGCCTTGACGTCGTCCGGCACGACGTAGTCGCGCTGCTCGTAGGCCGCGAAGGCCCGCGCGGCGCGCAGCAGCGCGAGGCTCGCCCGGGGGGAGGCGCCGAGCTCGACGTCCTCGTGCTCGCGCGTGGCACGGCACAGGGCGACGATGTAGCGCTCGACCGACTCGGCCACGTGGACCTCGCGGACGACCTCGATCATGGCGGCGACGGTCGCGGCGTCCGTGACCGCGCCCAGCTGGGCCAGCCGGTCGCCGTGCCCGTGCGTGCGCAGGATCTCGAGCTCCGCGTCGACGTGGGGGTAGCCGACCGACAGCCGCATGAGGAACCGGTCGCGCTGCGCCTCGGGCAGGGGGTAGGTGCCCTCGAGCTCGATCGGGTTCTGGGTCGCCATCACCATGAACGGCATCCCGAGCTCGTAGGTGGTGCCGTCGATCGTGACCGTCCCCTCCTCCATGCACTCGAGGAGTGCGGACTGGGTCTTGGGGCCGGCCCGGTTGATCTCGTCGCCGAGGACGAGGTTGGAGAACACCGGGCCCGGGCGGAACTCGAAGTCGCCGGTGTCGGGGGAGTAGACGGTCACGCCCGTGACGTCCGAGGGCAGGAGGTCCGGGGTGAACTGGATGCGCGAGACCGAGCAGTCGATCGAGCGCGCGAGCGCCTTGGCGAGGAGCGTCTTGCCGACGCCGGGCACGTCCTCGATGAGGAGGTGGCCCTCGGCGAGGAGGGCGACGAGGGCCAGCTGCACGACCTCGGGCTTGCCCTCGATGACGGCCTGGACGTTGGCGTCGATCGCCGTCAGCGTCTCGGTGACCTGGGCCAGGTCGGGACGCGCACGCCGGCGCGTCGAGCGGGAAGCGGTCGTGGCCAAGTTGGTTCCACCCGGTTCGACAGAGGACTGATGCCGGACGGGCGCCACCGCTGCGCCTCCGAGCACAGGAGGGTACCGACGTCGGCGTCCCCTGAAACGGGCGTCAGCCGAGCCGGGAAGTGAACCCTCCCATGTGCTGGCTGGTGGACTCCTCGTCGGGCATGACGAGGGTCTTGAAGTCCTCGTCGGACCAGGGCGACGGCTCGCCGATGCGCTCGAAGAGGTCGTCGGCGCACGGCTGGCAGGTCACCCAGCGCTTCGCCACCACGACGTCGACGCCCGACGGATCGGTCGCCTCGGTGCTGAACACGACGCGCGCGCCCTCGACCCGCTCCTGGCAGCCATCGCACTCGAACGCCACGTCCGTCTCCTCGGGTCGCCGATACTGACGTCGGTGTCAACCGTACCGGGTCTACCCTGACCGCGATGGAGGAAGAGGAGCGCCCGTGCCCGACGCACCCGCCGCGACCGCTCCCCGCACGGCCCGGGGCGAGCGGACGGCCGCCCGGCTGCGCGACGCGGCACGACAGGTGTTCGCTGACCTCGGCTTCGCTGCGGCGCGCGTCGAGGACGTCGTCGAGGTCGCCGGCGTCAGCCACGGCACCTTCTACACGTACTACGAGAACAAGGCCGCCGTGCTCGACGCGCTCGTCGACGAGACCGCCGCCGCCCTCCTCGAGGTCGCCGAGGAGCCGTGGGAGGGCGAGGACGTCGAGGCGACGCTCGAGACCGTGATCGGCCGCTTCGTCGACCTCATCCTCCGCGAGGCAGCCGTGATCGCGACCTGGCTCGAGGCGAGCGCCCACGACCCGCACTTCCGCGACCGGCTCCGGCTCGTCCGCGGACGGGTGGCGACCCAGGTCGCCGGGCACATCGCGCCGGTCTCCCGCGCGGGCCACGACCCGGAGGTCGTCGCCGGCGCGCTCGTCGCGATGGTGGAGGGCTACGCGACGCGCGGCCTCCTCACCGCCGCGGACGCCGACCGCGCCGCCGCGGTCCGCACGCTGGCCCGGTTGTGGGCGGGTGGCCTGCAGCGGGTGGCGGACAGCGGGGGCGCGGGATGATCGTCCGCAAGTCGCAGGCGGAGATCGACGCGCTCCGCGAGGCGGGGCGCGTCGTCGCCGTCGCCCACGAGGCGATCCGCGAGGCGGCCGTCGTTGGCACCACCCTCCTCGAGCTCGACGCCATCGCCGACCAGGTGCTCCGGGACGCGGGCGCCACGTCCGCGTTCCGCGGCTACCAGCCCCACTTCGCCCCGTCTCCGTTCCCGGGTGTCATCTGCGCGTCCGTGAACGACGTCGTCGTGCACGGCATCCCGGACCACTACGCGCTGCAGGACGGCGACGTCTGCAGCATCGACCTCGGCGCCGTGCTCGACGGCTGGGTCGGGGACGCCGCGGTGACCCATCTCATCGGCACGCCGCGCCCCGAGGACGTCGAGCTCGCGCGTCGCACCGACGAGGCGCTGGCCGCCGGCATCGCGGCCGCCGTGCCCGGCAACCGCATCGGCGACATCGCCGCCGCGATCGGGGCCATCGCGGCGGCGCACGGCTACGGGACGCCCGCGGGGTGGGGCGGCCACGGTGTCGGCCGCGAGATGCACGAGGACCCGTCGGTGCCCAACGAGGGCCGCCCGGGGCGCGGGCTGAAGCTCAAGCCGGGGCTCGTGATCGCGATCGAGCCGATGTTCATGGCCGGCGGCGGGCACGACGTCCGCATCGACGCCGACGGCTGGACGGTGCGCACCGTCGACGGCACCCGCGCCGCCCACAGCGAGCACACCATCGCCGTGACCGAGGACGGCCCCCGGATCCTCACCACCCCCTGACCCCATCGCGGGTCCCGGCCGGGGTACCGGCCGCACCTCGCGACGTCGCGGGACGGCCAGGCGCTCCACTCCGCGCCACCTCGCCGGTCTCGGAACGCGGATCTGCGGCGTTCTGGGGCGGATACGTCCGTTCTGCGTGCCCTCTGGCGATGGTGAGCCGGCGGGCACCCGGAGTGACGGCGATGGAGTTACACGCGTGTAACCCCCTGAATCTGCCGCTTCTGCGCGGAACATCGTTGACGGTGGAGCGTCGGGGGCGTACGGTGGAGCGAAGTGGAGGACCTGCCCATCGATGTGGTGGAGGCAGGCGGGCGAGCAGGACGGGCCGGATGTTCCTGGGAGAGCACCAGCACACGCTGGACGCGAAGGGGCGCGTGATCCTGCCTGCGCGCTTCCGCGAGCGGCTCTCGTCCGGGCTCGTGTTCGCGCCGTCGCAGGACCGCTGCATCGACGTCTACCCCCTGACGGGCTTCGAGAAGCGGGTCGAGGAGCTGCGCTCCCTGCCGCGCGAGGACCTGCGTGCCCGGGGCTACCTCCGGGTGTTCCTGGCCGGCGCGCAGGAGGAGAAGCCCGACGCGCAGGGGCGCGTGACGATCCCGCCGCGCCTGCGCGAGTACGCCTCGCTCGACAAGGAACTGACCATCAACGGCGCGGACACCAAGCTCGAGATCTGGGACCGCGACACCTGGGAGCAGTACCGCACGAACGCCGAGGACGCCTTCGCGAACCTCGACGCCCCGTTCCTGTTCTGAGGAGAAGAGCCATGCACACGATCAGCGACCTGCTCCGGGCCATCGACACGCTGCCCGCGCGCGACCGCGACGAGGCGGTGACCGAGCTCGAGTCCATCCTGGAGCTGCAGGAGGGACCGCGTCAGGTCGCGCTCGGGCTCATGGCGCTCGACCTCGTCACCTTCAGCCCCGAGATCACGTTCCCGGTCCCGTCCGCATGATGGCGACCGCGAGCCGCCCGCACGTCCCGGTCCTCCTCGACCGGGTCGTCGCGCTGCTCGCGGACGCCCCCGACGGCATCTACCTCGACGGCACCCTCGGTGCCGCCGGCCACGCGACCGCGGTCCTCGCGGCGCGCGACGACCGCTACGGCTCGGCCCACCTCGTCGGGATCGACCGTGACCCGACCGCCCTGGCCCTCGCGGCCGACCGTCTCGCCGAGCTCCCCGACACGGTGGGCCGCGACCTCGTGGAGGCACGTTTCGATGCTGCACCTGCCGTTCTTGACGACCTGGGTGTCGATCGGGTCGCCGCGGTCCTGCTGGACCTGGGCATCTCGTCGATGCACGTCGATCGCGCCGAGCGTGGCTTCAGCTACCGCCAGGAGGGTCCGCTCGACATGCGGATGGGGCCCGACGCGCCCCGCACGGCCGCTGACGTCGTCAACGGCTACGACCTCCGCGACCTGGCTCTAGTTCTCCGCCGCTTCGGCGAGGAGAAGTTCGCCGACCGCATCGCCCGTGCCATCGTGGACCGCCGCGAGGCGCGGCCCTTCGAGGTCACCACCGACCTCGCGGAGGTCGTCCGCGACGCCATCCCGCACGCGGCCCGCCGGACCGGCGGCCACCCCGCCACCAAGACGTTCCAGGCGCTGCGCATCGAGGTGAACGGCGAGCTCACGGCCCTCGAGGCCGTGCTCCCCGCACTGCTCGACCGGCTCGCCCCGGACGGCGTGATGGCCGTCCTCGCCTACCACAGTCTGGAGGACCGCATCGTCAAGCGGGCCTTCGCCGACGCGGCCAACGGGTGCATCTGCCCGCCGGGTTTCCCGGTGTGCGCCTGTGGCCGCGTCCCCCTCGTCGAGCACGTCGTGCGACGCCCCGAGCGTCCCGACGAGCTCGAGATCGCCGACAACCCCCGCGCGTCGGCGGCCCGCCTCCGGGCCGTCCGTCGCGCCGCAGCCTGAGGACCACCCCATGAGCGCTGTTCCCGCCCCCTCCAGGCGGCCCGTCGCACGTCCGGTCGAGCGCCGTCGCGCCCACCTGCGGGTCGTGGCGGAGCCGCGACCGCGACACACGCTGCGCTACGCGCTCCTCTACCTCGTCCTCGCCGGCGCGACCGTCTTCGGAGCCGTGAGCCTCAACGCGCTCGCCGCCGGCGACGCGGTCGCCGCGCACCAGCTCGAGCAGCGCGTCGTCACCGCCGAGCGCGACTACGCCATGCTCGTCGCCGAGGTCGCGCGCCTCGAGGACCCGGCCCGCATCCGCGCCGCCGCCCTCGAGCTCGGCATGGTCCCCGCCGGTTCCGTCAGGTTCCTCGTCGTCGACCGTACGCTCCCGGCCGACGGGGTCACGCCCGACCTCGTCGCCACCGGGAACGAGGCCACCGACCCGCTGAAGCCGGTGCTCTCGGTCGAGAAGTAGGGGTCCGCGTGACCGGGACGTCGGGACGGCCGCCCTCGCGGGGCACCACCATCGGTCCGCGGCTCCCACGCGACCCGGTCGGCCGCCGGATCAGCAGCATGCTCCTGCTGTTCGTGCTGCTCTTCGGCATCGTCGGCTGGCGGCTCGTCGACCTCCAGGTGGTGGACGCCGAGGAGCTCGCCGACCGCGGGGTGCGGCAGCGGTCACGGACGATCGAGCTCCCCGGCCGGCGTGGCCGCGTCTACGACCGCGAGGGTGACGTCCTCGTGACGTCGGTGGACAGCGCGACGATCTACGCGGACCCCCGCGCCTACCGGTCGGGCGAGACCCCGGACGGCACGGCCAAGCCGCCGGCAGCCCACGCCGCCGAGGTCGCCGACGTGCTGGCCCCCCTCGTGGGCCGCGACGTCGCCGACCTCCGCGCGGCCCTCGAGCGCGACGCCCACTTCGTCTACGTCGCACGTCAGCTCGACTGGGAGCTCGGCCAGCGCATCATGGACCTCGAGCTGCCCGGCATCGGCCTCCTGACCGAGCCCAAGCGGGTCTACCCGGCAGGTCCGCTCGCCGGCCAGATCCTCGGCTTCACGGGCATCGACGGGGCGGGCCTGCACGGGCTCGAGCTGCAGCACGACGACATCCTGCACGGCACCCCGGGCCAGCTCGTGATGGAGGGCGCCCCGGGCGGCCTGTCGATCGCGTCGGGGGCGCGCGAGCTCCGGCCGCCGGTCCCGGGCACGGACCTCGTCCTCACCATCGACCGCGAGATCCAGTCCGCTGCCGAGGCGGCGGCGCTCCGCGCGATCGAGGAGTTCGACGCCGTGGGGGCGAGCGTCGTCGTGCTCGAGGTCGGGACCGGTGACGTCCTCGCGATGGCGAGCGAGCCCGGCTACGACCCCAACGACGTGAGCGGCAGCGTCCAGGCCAACTGGCGCAACCGGGCGGTGACCGATGTGTTCGAGCCCGGGTCCGTGCAGAAGGCGCTGACCGCTGCGGCCGCGATCGAGGAGGGCGTCGTCTCGCCCACCACGCCGATGGTCGTCGACGACCGCATCCAGGTCGGGTCCAAGACGTTCAAGGACTCCCACGACCACCCCGTGGAGCACATCACCTTCGCCGAGGTGATGGAGACGTCGTCCAACGTCGGGACGATCCAGGTGGCGCAGGCGCTCGGCAAGGAGCGCCTCGACCGGTACCTGCGCGACTTCGGCTACGGCAGCCGGCTCGGCACCGGCTTCCCCGGCGAGTCCCACGGGCTCCTCATGCCGGTCGAGTCCTGGTGGAACACCTCGCTGCCGACGATCGCGATCGGCCAGGGCGTCGCGGTGACCCTCCTGCAGACCGCCCACGCCTACGCGACGATCGCCAACGACGGGGTCGCGACCCAGCCGCGGATCCTGCGCGGCACGGTCGGCGAGGACGGTCGGCTGACGCCGGCGGACCCGTCACCGACCGAGCGCATCATCTCGAGCGGGACCTCGCGCCAGGTCCGGGAGATGCTCGCCCGGGTCGTCTCCGGCGAGCGCGGGACCGGCAAGACCGCCCAGGTCCCCGGCTACGCGGTCGCCGGCAAGACCGGGACCGCCCGCAAGCCCAGCGCCGACGCCCGCGGGTACTCGGGGGAGTACGTCGCCTCGTTCGTGGGCTTCGCACCCGTGGAGGACCCGAAGCTGGTCGTCGCCGTGATGGTCGACGAGCCCTACCCGATCTGGGGCGGCGTGGTCGCGGCGCCGGTGTTCCAGGAGGTCCTCGAGTTCGCGCTCAAGCACCGCAAGGTCCCGCCCACCGAGCCCAACGCGAGCCTGGCCGACGCCCTGACCGAGGCGGCGCTGCAGGAGGCGCTCGCCGACGCGCAGCTCGAGGGACCGGCCACGGCGGCGGACGAGCCCGCGTCCCCGCCGGTCGGCGCGGCCGCGGGCGGCGACGGTGCGCCGGTCGCCGAGCCGTAGCGCCCCGCCGGAACCACACGCCCCGTCCGGACGACCGCCGGGGCTCCACGGGCCCCAGGACCCCCACCGTTAGGCTCGCCCCACCCCCCCGACCTCCCGGCTGCCGACCCCGCTGCGCCATCCGGCTGCTGGTCCCGGCGCATCCCCGACAGGGACCGAGACGTGAGCACGACCCTCTCCGCCCTCGCCGCGGAGCTGTCCGAGGCGCAGCTCCGGGGTGACGGCGATGCCGAGGTCGTCGACGCGACGCACGACTCACGCCAGGCGGGTGCCGGCACGCTGTTCTGCGCCGTCCCGGGGGCGACCGCCGACGGCCACGACCACGCCCCGGCCGCCGTGGCCGCGGGCTCGCCGGCGCTCCTGGTCGAGCGCTGGCTCGACCTCGACGTCCCCCAGCTCCTCGTGCCCTCCGTCCGGGCGTCGATGGGGCACGCCGCGGCCGTGATCCACGGGCGCCCGTCCGGCGACCTGGCGGTCGTCGGCATCACCGGCACCAACGGCAAGACCACGACGACCTACCTGCTCGAGTCCGCGTTCGGCGCCGCGGGGTGGGGCACGGGCACCATCGGCACGGTCGAGACCCGCATCCACGGTGAGGCGCAGCCGGGGGTCCGGACGACGCCCGAGGGCACCGACCTCCAGCGCCTCCTCGCGAGGATGCGCGACCGGGGCGTCGATGCCGTCGGCATGGAGGTGTCCTCGCACGGGCTCGAGATGCAGCGCGTCGCCGGGACCCGGTTCGCCGTCGCCGTCTTCACCAACCTGTCGCAGGACCACCTCGACTTCCACGGGACCATGGACGCCTACTACCGCGCCAAGGCACGCCTCTTCACGCCCGAGCTCGCCGAGGCCGCGGTCGTCTGCGTGGACGACGAGTGGGGTCGGCGCCTCGCGTCGGAGGCGTCCGTCCCCGTGTCCACCTTCGGCCGCGCCACCGACGCCGACCACCGCATCGTGGACGTCACCGTCGAGCTCGCCGGCTCGACGGCGCGCGTCGCCGGTCCGGACGGGGACGTCGAGGTGCGGACCCGGCTCGTGGGCGACCACAACGTGACCAACGCCGTCGGGGCCTACCTCGCCGCCGTCGCGGCGGGGGTGGAGCCGGCGGCGGCCGCCGCCGGCGTCGCCGCCTGCGCCGGCGTCCCCGGCCGCCTCGAGCGGGTCGAGCGGGGCCAGCCGTTCGCGGTGCTCGTCGACTACGCCCACACCCCGGACGCCCTCGAGCACGTCGTCCGCTCCACGCGACCGCTCCTCGAGGAGGGCGGCCGGCTGCACGTCGTCATCGGTGCCGGCGGCGACCGCGACCGCGGCAAGCGCCCCCTCATGGGCGCCGTGGCCGCCCAGGCCGACGTCGCCGTCCTGACCTCCGACAACCCCCGCTCGGAGGACCCGACCGAGATCCTCGACGCGATCGTCGCCGGCGCCCGCGAGGCCATCGACGGCGGTGCGCCGGCCGAGCTCGTCGTCGAGGTCGACCGCCGCGAGGCCATCGCCCGCACGCTCGCGGACGCCCGCCCGGGAGACGTCGTCGTCATCGCCGGCAAGGGACACGAGACCACCCAGGAGTTCGCCGACCGCACCCTGCCCTTCGACGACCGGCTGGTCGCGGCCGAGCTCCTCGAGGCGGCCGGCGCCGAGGACGCGGAGGTGGGCGCGTGATCCCGCTCCGCCTCGAGGACGTCGCCCGCGCGACGGGCGGACGGATCGCGTCCGGCGCCGGCGACCTCGTCGTCGACGCGGTCACGACCGACTCGCGCGAGGTCCCCGACGGCCGTGCCCTCTTCGTCGCCATCCGCGGCGAGCACGCCGACGGCCACGACCACCTCGCCGGCGCGGTCGAGCACGGTGCCGTCGCGGTGCTGTCCGAGCGCGAGGTCGACCTCGGCGCGGACGTCGGCGTGGTCGTCGTCGAGGACACCTGGACGGCGATCGCGCGGCTCGGTGCCGAGGTGCGCGACCGCGTCGACCCGTTCGTCGTGGCCATCACGGGATCGGTCGGCAAGACCACCACCAAGGACCTGACCGCCGCCGCGCTCGGGGCCGGGCGCCGGACGGTCGCCGCCGTCGGGTCGTTCAACAACGAGCTCGGGGTCCCCCTCACGCTGCTGTCGCTCGAGGAGGACAGCGAGGCGCTGGTCGTCGAGATCGGGGCCCGCGGGGTCGGCCACGTCGCCGAGCTCGTCCCGTACGCCCGCCCCGACGTCTCCATCGTGACCGCCGTCGCCGGCGTCCACCTCGAGCTCTTCGGCGACATCGACGCCATCGCGCAGGCCAAGGGCGAGCTCGTCGAGGGTCTCGCCGGCGACGGCACCGCGGTGCTGAACGCCGACGACGAGCGCGTCGCCGCCATGGCCGCCCGCGCCCCGGGCGCGGTCCTCCGCTACGGCCTCGCCGACGGGCCCCGTGGGGACGGCGCCGCCGCGCCCGACCTCGTGGCCTCCGACGTCCGCCTCGACCGCCTGGCACGTGCCTCGTTCGCCGCCTCGACCCCGTGGGGCGACGTCGACGTGACGCTCCCCGTCGCGGGCCGCCACCACGTCTGGAACGCACTGGCCGCGCTCGCGGCCGCCGGCGTCGCCGGCGTACCGACCCACGACGCGGCCGCGGCGCTGGCGACGGCTCGGATCAGCGACTGGCGGGGCGAAGTCACCGAGCACGACGGGCTCGTCGTCCTGAACGACGCCTACAACGCGAACCCGACCTCCGTGATCGCCGCGCTCGACATGCTCATGACGGTGGAGCGCACCGGGCGCGCCGTCGCCGTGCTCGGTGTCATGGCCGAGATCGGCCCCACCGCCGAGGCCGAGCACGAGCGCGTCGGACGCCGCGCCGCCGAGCTCGGCGTCGACCTCGTGATCGCGGTCGGCGACGACGCCGAGGGCATCGCCCGTGGCGCGCGCGCCGGCGGCCTGCCGGAGGACCGCGTGGCCGCGGTCGACGACGCCGCCGCCGCGAGCGCGCTGCTGGCCGGTGACGTCGGTCCCGGCGACGTGGTCCTCGTCAAGGCGAGCCGCGTCGGCGGGCTCGAGGCGGTGGCCGACGACCTCCTCGCCGACGGGCGGTCCGGGACCCGGGGTGCCGGAGCGGACGGAGCCGTCCAGTGATCGCGATCCTCGTCGCGGCCACGGTGGCCATGCTCCTGTCGCTGGTGGGCACGCCGGCGGTCATCCGCTACTTCCGCCGCCACGGCTTCGGCCAGCCCATCCGCGAGGAGGGCCCCGAGTCCCACCAGACCAAGGCCGGCACCCCGACGATGGGCGGCGCGGCCATCGTCATCGCCGCGGTCGCCGGCTACCTCGTGGCCCACCTCGGCAGCCTCGAGTTCACGTGGCGCGGCGCGGTCGTGATGGGCACGTTCGTCGGGATGGCGGTCGTGGGCTTCGCCGACGACTTCATCAAGCTCCGGGCCCAGCGCAACCTCGGGCTCAACAAGACCGCCAAGTTCGGCGGCCAGGCCATCATCGCGCTGCTCTTCGCCTTCCTCGGCCCGACCTACGCCGGCATCCCGCGGAACCTCTCCATCGTGGGGGAGATCGAGATCGGCCTGCCGACCGCCGTGTTCTTCGTATGGATCTTCATCCTGCTGGCGGGCGCGTCCAACGCGGTCAACCTCACCGACGGCCTCGACGGCCTCGCCGCGGGCTCGGGGACGCTGGTCTTCGGCGCCTACACGCTGATCGCGTTCTGGCAGTTCCGCAACCCGACCGCGTACGACTTCCTGACCGCCGGCGACGCGCTCGACATGGCCGTCATCGCGGCCGCGGTCATGGCGGCCTGCGCGGGCTTCCTGTGGCACAACGCCCCGCCGGCGAGCATCTTCATGGGTGACACCGGCTCGCTCGCCCTCGGGGGCCTGCTCGCCGCGCTGGCCGTCGCGACCAACACCCAGCTGCTCCTGGTGCTCCTCGGGGGCCTCTACGTCGTCGAGACCCTGTCCGTGATCGTGCAGGTGTTCTTCTTCCGCGTGTTCGGACGGCGCATCTTCCGGATGACGCCCATCCACCACCACTTCGAGCTGGTCGGCTGGCAGGAGACCACGATCATCGTGCGGTTCTGGATCATCTCCGGCATCGGGATCGCGGCGGGCCTGGGGCTGTTCTACGCCGAGTCCGTCAGCCGGGTGGTCCTCCAGCGTGGCTGAGCGCCACCCCGCCCTCCGCGACGTCGGACGCGCGCTCGTCATCGGGACGGGCCGGTCCGGGCTCGCCGCCACCCGCGCGCTGGTCGACGCCGGCGTCGAGGTCCTGGTCGTCGACGAGGCGGCCGAGCCGGCGGGCGCGGCCGACGTGCGTGCCACCGGGGCCGAGCTCCGCGCCGGTGAGGACCCCGCCGACCACCTCGCCGGCGTCGACCTGGTCGTCCCGTCGCCCGGCGTCCCGGAGCACGCCCGCGTGCTGGTCGCGGCCGTGGACGCCGGCCGGCGGGTCTGGTCCGAGCCCGAGCTGGGCGCCCGCCTGCACCCGCGCCGGCTCGTCGCGGTCACCGGTACCAACGGCAAGACGTCGGTGACCGAGCTGACGACGGCCGTCCTCGCGGCCGGCGGGCTCGACGCCGTCGCCTGCGGGAACATCGGTACGCCCTTCACCGAGGCGGCCGCCGCGTCGGCACCGGACGCGGTGCTCGTGGCCGAGCTCTCGTCCTTCCAGCTGCGCTTCTGCAGCGAGCTCCGCCCCGAGGTCGGCCTGCTCCTGAACCTCGCGCCGGACCACCTCGACTGGCACGGGGGCTTCGAGGCGTACGGTGCGGCCAAGGCGCGGCTGTGGCAGGCGCAACGGGCAGGGGACTGGGCGGTGCACAACGACGACGACGCGACGACGGTCGCGCTGGCGGACGCCTCGGCGCCCGCGGGGCGCGCCGCGTTCTCGGCCGTCGCCGTGCCGGACCACGGCGTCGGCGTCCGCGACGGCATGCTCGTGTCGAGCATCGGCGGGAGCATCGAGCGCCTGCTGTCGCTCGACGAGCTGCCCCTGCGTGCGCCCCACCACGTCGCCAACCTCGCTGCGGCCGCGACGACCGGGCTGCTCCTCGACCTGCCGGCGGGGCGGATCTCGGAGGTCCTGGTCGACTTCCGGCCGGGCCGGCACCGCGTCGAGCACGTCGTCGAGGTCGACGGCGTCGCCTACGTGGACGACTCGAAGGCCACCAACACCCACGCCGCGGCCGCGGCCCTCGCGAGCTTCGACCGGGTGGTGTGGATCGCCGGCGGGATCGCCAAGGGCGTGGACCTGTCCGTGCTCGCCGACGCCCTCGAGCGCGTGACGGCCGCCGTGGTGATCGGCGAGGCCGCCGACGAGCTCGCGGCCGTGTGCGCGAGCGCCGGTGTCGAGGCGCAGCACGCCGGCTCCATGGAGGACGCCGTGGTCGCCGCGGCGCGGCTCGCGCACCCGGGCGACACGGTCCTGCTCGCGCCGGCGTGCTCCTCGTTCGACATGTTCCGGGACTACGCCGACCGCGGGGAGCGCTTCGCCGCGGCCGCCCGCGCGCTCGCATCCGGCCGCACATCCGGGGAGGTCGCCCATGACCGTCCGTGACCTGCCGGCGCTGCGCGGCGTGCGGCTCCCGACCGGACGGCGGCTCCGTTCGCTCCTCGAGCGCCGGCACGCCGGCGCGTGGACACGTGAGGCGACGCTCCTGACCGCGTTGACCGCGGCGCTCCTCGTGCTCGGGCTCGTGATGAGCTTCTCCGCCTCGATCGTCGACGCGGCCGAGAACGGCGACGTGTTCGGGATCTTCCGTCGCCAGCTCGCCTGGGCGCTGATCGGGGCGCCCGCGTTCCTGTTCGTGTCCTCCCTCGACCACCGCGTGTGGCGGCCGCTGTCGTGGGTGCTCATCATCGTGTCGTTCGTCCTGCTCGCGATCGTGCTCACGCCGGTCGGGCTGACACGGTTCGGCTCGTCGCGCTGGATCGGCGTCGGGCCGCTCGTGATCCAGCCGTCCGAGATCGCCAAGCTCGCGGCCCTCCTCTGGCTCGCCGACGTGTTCGCACGCAAGCGCGAGAAGGGCATCGACCTCACCGACCTCACGCACCTGCTCGTGCCCGCCATCCCGCTGCTCGGGGTCTTCGGCCTGCTGATCATGCTCGAGCCGGACCTCGGCACGACCATCATCCTCGGGCTCATCATCGCCCTCGTCCTCTGGATCGAGGGTCTCCCGATGCGGTGGTTCGGTGCCGGCGGGATCCTCGCCGGCCTCGCGGTGACCGCGTTGGCCCTCGGCGCGTCGTACCGCGCCGCCCGCATCCAGGGCTGGCTCCACCCCGAGGAGTTCGCCGACTCGGCCGGCTTCCAGCTGCTGCAGGCCAAGTTCGCGATGGCCGACGGCGGCGTGTTCGGTCTCGGCCTCGGGGCGAGCCGGGGCAAGTGGAACTACATCCCGAACCCCGAGACCGACTTCATCTTCGCGATCATCGGCGAGGAGCTGGGGCTCGTCGGCGCGATGTTCGTGATGCTCCTCTTCGCCGGCATCCTCGTCCTCGGTCTGCGCGTCGCACGCTCCGCCGAGGACGGGTTCGCACGGACGGTCGCGTTCGTCATCACCTGCTGGATCGTGGGGCAGGCGCTGATCAACGTCGGCACCGTCACGGGCCTCCTCCCCATCACGGGGGTGACGCTGCCGCTCGTGTCCGTGGGTGGCTCCTCGCTCGTCTCCACGCTGGTGGCGCTCGGGATCGTCGTCAGCATCTCGCGCCGGCAGGAGCCGGTCCTCGGGTCCGCGCCCCGGGCCGGGGGAGGGCGCCCGTGAGCGACGAGCGGCGCACCGTCCTCTTCGCGGGCGGCGGCACGGCGGGCCACGTGTTCCCGGCGCTCGCCGTCGCGCGCGAGCTCGAGCGCCTCGACCCCACGGTCGAGCCCGTGTTCGTCGGCACGGAGGACCGGCTCGAGGGACGGCTCGTCCCCGAGGCCGGCTTCCGGCTCCACCACATCGACGTGCTGCCGGTCCCACGACGCCTGTCGCTGGGCCTCCTCAAGGTGCCGTCCGCCCTGCGGTCGTCGGTGCGTGCCTGCGTCGACATCGCGACCGCGGAGCGCGCCCTCGGGGCCATCACGTTCGGTGGGTACGTGAGCTTCCCGCTCGACTGGGCGTCCGCGCGGCTGCAGCTCCCGCTCGTCATCCACGAGCAGAACTCCGTGCCGGGGCTCGCCAACCGCTTCGCCTCGCGCTGGGCGGACCGGATCGCGGTGACGTTCCCGGGCTCCGCCGACCGCTTCCGCCACCCCGAGAAGGTGGCCGTCACGGGCAACCCCGTGCGCGAGGAGATGCTCGCGCTCGACCAGGACGCGCGCCGCGAGGAGGCGCGCCGCCACTTCGGCCTGCGGCCGGACCGGGCGACGCTGCTCGTCTTCGGCGGCTCGCAGGGCGCCCGGGCCATCAACCAGGCGGCGGTCGGGAGCTACGGCCGCTGGTCCCAGCCCGAGCGCATCCAGATCCTCCACGCCGCGGGGCAGAACCTCCACCGCGAGGCCGCCGCCGGCTGGGAGAAGGCGCGCGCCGCGGGACCGGGCCCGCTCGTCCGGTGCGTCGACTTCATCGACGACATGGCCGCCGCCTACGCGGCCGCGGACGCGGTCGTGTGCCGTGCCGGCGCCACCTCGATCGCCGAGCTGACCGCGCTCGGCAAGCCCGCCGTGCTGGTGCCGTACCCGCACGCGACCGCCGACCACCAGCTGCACAACGGCCGCGCCCTCGAGCAGGCCGGCGGGGCGACCGTCATCGAGGACGACGACCTCGATGCCGCCCGGCTCGTCGCCGCCGTCGAGCCGTGGCTCGTCGACGAGGCGTCCGGCGGCGCCGTCGCCGCGGCCTCCCGCGCCTTCGGGCGCCGCGACGCCGCCACCAACGTCGCCACCCTCATCCTGGATCTCCTGCCCCCGCACCGACGGAGCACGTCGTGACCCCCCCGTCCGACCCGCTGGCCGACCCCCTCGACCTCACCCGGCCGACCGCGGTCCACCTCGTGGGCGTCGGCGGTGCCGGCATGTCCGGCATCGCCCGCATCCTCCTCCAGCGCGGTCACCGGGTCACCGGCTCGGACCTGCAGGAGGGACGCGCCCTCGACGAGCTGCGCGCCATGGGGGCCGACATCCGCATCGGGCACGAGGCCGAGGCCGTCCGCGACGCCGAGGTCGTCGTGCTCTCCTCGGCCGTCCCGCGGACGAACCCCGAGATCACCGCCGCCGAGGAGGCCGGCCTGCTGGTGCTCCGTCGCGCCGAGATGCTGGCGGCGCTGATGCGGGGGGACCGGGCCGTGCTCGTCGCCGGCACCCACGGCAAGACCACCACCACCTCCATGGCGGTCGTCGCGCTGCAGGCCGGAGGCGCCGACCCGAGCTTCGCGATCGGCGGCTCGCTCAACGAGTCCGGGACGAACGCGCACGCCGGCGTCGACGACGTGTTCGTGTCCGAGGCCGACGAGTCCGACCGGTCGTTCCTCGCCTACGCCCCGGACCTCGCCGTCGTCACCAACCTCGAGCTCGACCACCCCGACGAGTTCGCCTCCGACGAGGACGTCGCGCAGGCCTTCCTCGCGTTCCTCCGGCGCCGCACCCCGGGGGCGCCCGTGATCGTCTGCCTCGACGATCCCGGCAGCGCCGCCCTGGTCGACGCGGTCGAGGACGTGATCACCTACGGCACCGACCCGCGCAGCGACATCCGGCTGCTCGTGGAGGAGGACGGCGGCGCCCGGCTGCGCAGCGACGGCGAGGACGTCGTCGCGTTCCGCCTCGGCGTCCCCGGTCACCACAACCTCCTGAACGCGACGGCGGCGCTGGCGGTCGCCCGCTGGGTGGGGGTCGACCTCGAGGCCGCCGCGGCCGGCCTCACCGCGTTCACCGGCGCGCTCCGCCGCTACCAGCGGCTCGGCTCGGCCGGCGGGGTCGAGGTCATCGACGACTACGCCCACCACCCGACCGAGCTCCGCACCACCCTCGCGGCTGCGCGGTCCGAGGCCGAGGGCCGCGTCGTCCTCGTCGTGCAGCCCCACCGGTACTCACGCACGAAGGTCTTCGGGGCCGAGCTGGGACGCGCCGCGGCCGCGGCCGACGTCGTCGTCGTCACGGAGGTCTACGCCTCGTCGGAGGAGCCGGTCCCCGGCGTCTCCGGACGCATCGTCGCCGAGGCCGCCGAGCAGGCGGGCGCGAAGGTGGTGTGGCAGCCGCATCTCGGCTCCGTCCCGGACGAGCTCCTCGCGGTGGTCGAGCCCGGCGACGTCGTGCTGGTGACCGGTGCCGGCGACGTGACCCAGGTCGGGCCGGCGCTCCTCGAGCTCCTGCGGGACCGCCCGTGAGCGACACGACCACCGGGCACACCGACGATCCCCTCATCGCCGAGCTCCGCGCCGCGTGCGAGGGCGAGGTCACGGCGGGGATGCCGATCGCCGAGCTGACGACGCTCAAGGTCGGCGGACCCGCCCGCGCGCACGTCGAGGCGATGCGCGACGAGGACCTCGCGGCGGTCGGTCGGGCCTGCCGCGAGCACGGGCTGCCGTGGCTCGTCGTCGGGCGCGGCTCCAACCTGCTCGTCGCCGACGCCGGCTGGCAGGGCCTGGCGATCTCGCTCGGCCGCGGCTTCCGTGGCTACGAGGTCGACGGCGACCTCGTCACCGCCGGCGCGGCCGAACCGCTACCGAGCCTCGCGGTCAAGCTGGCCAACGAGGGCCTCAGCGGCTTCGCGTGGGCCGCGGCGGTCCCGGGCAGCCTCGGTGGCGGCGTCCGGATGAACGCCGGCGCCCACGGCAGCGAGATGGCGGACCACCTCGTGTCCGCGGAGCTCTTCCGGCTGTCGTCGGGCGTGCGCGAGACGTGGCCGGTCGACCACCTCGGTCTCCGCTACCGCCACAGCGACCTGCCGAGCGACGCCGTCGTCGTCGCCGCCACGCTGCGGCTCGCGCCGGGCGACACCGACGCCGTCCGCGACGAGATCTCCGAGATCAAGCAGTGGCGGCGCGACCACCAGCCGATCAACGAGCCCAACTGCGGCTCCGTGTTCACCAACCCCGAGGGCGACTCGGCCGGACGGCTCGTCGAGGCCGTGGGCGGCAAGGAGCTCACCGTCGGCGGGGCGCGCGTCTCGGACCTCCACGCCAACTTCATCATCACGACGCCCGGGGCGACGGCCGCCGACGTGCGTGCGCTCATCCGCACCCTGCGCCAGCGCGTCGCCGACGAGTTCGGCATCGACCTGCGCCCGGAGGTGCAGATGGTCGGCGACTTCGACGACGCACCGCCCGGTGCGGAGGGGTGAGCCCCGTGGCCGTCGACGAGCGCATCGCCGAACGGCGACGCGAGGTGCGCGACGAGGCCCGGCGGGCCCGGCTGCGTCGCACCCTCACCGTGCTCGGGCTCGCCGCGCTCCTGGCCGCGGGCTACGCGGTCGAGCGCTCGAGCCTCGTCGCGCTGTCGGAGATCCAGGTCGGCGGCACCGACCGGCTCGACCCCGACGCGGTCATCGCGGCCGCCGACCTCGAGCTCGGCACCTCCACCCTCCGGCTCGATCTCGGCGAGGCGGAGCGGCGGGTGCGGGCGCTGCCGGTCGTGGCCGACGTCGAGGCGAGCCGCGTCGATCCGCTGACGGTCCGCATCACGGTCGTGGAGCGCGAGCCGCTCCTCGTCGTCTCGAGCGGATCGGGCGGTGTGCTCGTCGACGGCGACGGCGTCGTGATGGCCGAGGGCAGCGAGGACGGGCTCGTGCCGGTCCTGTTGCCGACGGGGACGACGCTGCCGGCCCCGGGGGAGCGGGTGGGCGAGGTGCCGGCGCTCGCGGCGGCGCACCGCATCCACCGCCAGCTCCCCACTGAGCTCCGCCAGCGGATCGCACGGATCGAGGCGCACAGCGCGGAGGAGGTCGACGTGCGGCTGCGCATGCCCGTCGGCGATCCCGTGCTCGTCCACCTCGGCCGCGCGGAGCGCATCGACGAGAAGGCGCGCGCCCTCCACGCGGTGCTCGCGGACATCGGCGACGTGGCGGTGTCGTCGATCGACGTGCGCGCCCCGGCCACCCCGGTCGTGCGTTCCTGACGGGCGCCGTGCCGCACCCGGCGGGCACGCTTGCGTCCCCCCGGGGCGACGTCTACCTTCACGCGCCACCAGAGGTTTACATAAGTATACACCTCTACTAGAGGTTGAGACAACCCGCACGGTGCAGGGACCGGGACGACCGCCCCGCCCACCCGGTGCGCGAACCGAGGAGAGCGCCCATGTCGGCGAACCCGACCAACTACCTGGCCGTCATCAAGGTCGTCGGCATCGGCGGCGGCGGCGTCAACGCGGTGAACCGCATGATCGACGCCGGCCTGCGGGGGGTCGAGTTCATCGCGATCAACACCGACGCCCAGGCCCTGCTCATGTCGGACGCCGACGTGAAGCTCGACATCGGGCGCGACCTGACCCGCGGTCTCGGCGCCGGCTCGGACCCGTCGGTGGGCCGGCAGGCCGCCGAGGACCACCGCGACGAGATCGTCGAGGTCCTGAAGGGCGCCGACATGGTGTTCGTCACCGCCGGCGAGGGCGGTGGCACCGGCACCGGCGGTGCGCCCGTCGTGGCCGAGGTCGCCAAGGAGCTCGGCGCGCTGACGATCGGCGTGGTCACCCGCCCGTTCACCTTCGAGGGCCGCAAGCGCAGCCTCCAGGCCGAGGAGGGGATCGCGGGTCTCAAGGACAAGGTCGACACGCTCATCATCATCCCGAACGACCGGCTGCTGCAGATCGCCGACGGCGAGACCTCGGTCGTGCAGGCGTTCCGGCTCGCCGACGACGTGCTGCTCCAGGGCGTGCAGGGCATCACCGACCTCATCATGACGCCCGGCCTGATCAACCTCGACTTCGCCGACGTCCGCACGGTGATGAAGGACGCCGGGTCCGCGCTCATGGGGATCGGCAAGGCGCGCGGCGAGAACCGCGCGCTGGAGGCCGCGAAGTTCGCCATCAGCTCGCCGCTGCTCGAGGCGTCCATCGACGGCGCGCGCGGCGTCCTCCTCATGCTCGCCGGCGGCAGTGACCTCGGCCTGTTCGAGGTCAACGAGGCCGCCGACGTCATCACGAAGGCGGCGCACGCCGACGCCAACATCATCTTCGGTGCCGTGATCGACGACTCGCTGGGTGACGAGGTCAAGGTCACCGTGATCGCCGCCGGCTTCGACAAGTACGAGCCGCTCGAGCAGGAGGGCGCGTTCGTCTCCGGCCAACCGGCGGACGAGGGTCGCCACCTCGCGCCCGCCGCTCCGTACCTCGACGAGGACGACGAGGACGACGAGGACGACGTCTTCCGCTCGTCCGGCCCGAACGACGCCGAGCGCCGTCCGTCGGTCGTCATCGACGCCGAGACGGACGACGACCTGGACATCCCGTCGTTCCTGCGGTGACCGCCGTCGACGACCGCGACGCCGCGCCGGCGGGAGCCGACGGGCACGCGCCGCTGGTGCTGCCCGTCTCCCTCGGACCCGGTGTGGACGGCTGGTTCACCGGCCGTGCGCCGGCGGATGCGCCGCCGCCGGCCGTGGGCGCCGCCGGGAACCTCTCCCACCGCCGACCGCACGAGCCCCCCCGTCTCGCCGCCGACCGGCGTGCGGCGTTCGGCCGCATGGGCCTCGACGCAGGCGACGTCGTCTGGATGCAGCAGGTCCACGGTGCCGAGGTCGCCGTCGTCGACGAGCACACGCCGCGGGGCGCCGAGGTCCGCGGGGTCGACGCCCTCGTCACCGTCCAGGCCGACCGGCCGATCGCCGTCCAGGTCGCCGACTGCGTCCCGGTCCTGCTGTCCTCGCCCGCCGGGGTGGTCGCGGTGGCCCACGCGGGCCGTCGCGGTGTCGAGCTCGGCATCGTGCCGGCGACCCTCGCGGCGATGGAGGATCTCGGGGCGGAGCGGGCGTCCGTCGCCGCGGCCATCGGGCCCGCGATCGGTGGCTGCTGCTACGAGGTCCCGTCCGAGATGCGCGAGGACCTCTCCGACGACCACCCGGTCGCGAGCGGCACGACGAGCTGGGGCACCCCGTCGCTCGACCTCCCTGCCGCCGTCGCGGAGGTCCTCCGCGACGCCGGCGTCGGCGACGTGGCGCGCGTCGGCTCGTGCACCCGCTGCGACGACGAAGACCGCTGGTTCAGCCATCGGGCCGATCCCACGACGGGCCGCCAGGTCGGGGTCGTGGTGCGCCGCGGGGGCCAGGCATGACGACCGCCACGTCGACGGGTCCCGACGCGGTCGCCGCCCGCGTCGACGAGGTCCGCGCCCGCATCGCGCGGGCGTGCGCCGCCAGCGGCCGGCGGCCGGCCGACGTGCAGCTGGTCGCGGTGTCGAAGACCCACCCGCCGGCTGCCGCGCAGGCGATGGTCGACGCGGGCGTGGCCGACCTCGGCGAGAACCGGGTGCGCGAGCTCCTCGACAAGCGGCCGCACGTGACCGGGGCGCGGTGGCACTTCGTCGGCCAGCTCCAGTCCCGCAAGGCACGCGACGTCGTCGGGGCCCAGGTCCTCGTCCACTCGGTCGACCGCCGCTCGCTGGCGGATGCGCTGTCGCGGCGTGCCGGGGACGCCGGCGCGGTCCAGCGGATCCTCGTGCAGGTCAACGTCGGCGACGACCCCGCGAAGGGTGGGTGCGACGTCGACGGATGCCTCGACCTCGTCGCGTACGCTCGCGACCTGCCGAACCTCGCGGTGGAGGGACTGATGACCGTGCCGCCGCTCCCGCCCGGACACGCGGACGGGGACGTGGACGAGGACGAAGGCTGGGGCGAGGCGGCGAGGCCGCACTTCGCGCGGTTGCGGAGGCTGCGGGACGACGCACGAGCACGGTGGCCGGAGGTCGTCCACCTCAGCATGGGGATGAGCGCGGACCTCGAGGTGGCCATCGCCGAGGGGGCGACGATGGTCCGGGTCGGGACGGCGCTGTTCGGTCCCCGGGGTGACAGCGCGTGGACCTCCCACCGGTGACGGTGCGGGGAAGAGGAGACGACAGATGAGCGGTGTGTGGCGCAAGACCCTGGTCTACCTGGGTCTCGTCGAGGAACCGGACGAGCACGACGACCTCCCCGAGCAGTTCGGCGGCGGGTACGCCGGCGAGCCCGACGAGGGCGACCCGCGCCAGCCGGCACGGACCGCGGCGCGTCCCGCCGAATCCCCGGGCAACGTCCGGCGGCTGCCCGTGCCCGAGTCGGGCAGCCCGCACGTGCGCGCCATGCAGGGCAACGTCCGCGTGGCGGTCCTGCCGATCACGGCCTTCGAGGAGGTCGAGCGCGTCGGCGAGCGCTACCGCCAGGGCCAGCCGGTGCTGTTCGACCTGCGCGACGCGGACGGCACCGTCGCTCGCCGGGTCCTCGACTTCGTGAGCGGCGTCACGTACGCGCTCCGCGGCCGGCTGCTGCCGGCGGGCAACCGCTGCTTCCTGCTCGTGCCGGACGGCGTCGACATCCCGCTCGACGAGCGGCACCGCCTGTCCGACATGGGCTACCGCGTGTCGGGTCGGGACGCCTGAGCCGATGACCCTCGTCCTCTGTCTCCTCCTGCAGGCGTACTGGCTGGTCCTCTTCCTGCACGTGATCTTCTCGTGGGTCCCACGGCCGCCCGAGCCGATCCTCCCGGTCGTCCACGGGGTGCGGGCGCTCGTCGAGCCGCTCGCCGCCCCGCTGCGGCGGACGATCCCGCCGCTCCGGCTCGGCGGCATCGGCCTCGACCTGTCCATCATCGTGCTGTTCCTGGCCATCTGGATCCTCCAGATCGCCCTCTGCCGCTGACAACGGAGCCCCGATGGGTCTCACGCCCGACGACATCATCAACTACCCGCTGAAGCAGGCGGTGCGGGGCTACTCGGTCCCCCAGGTCGACCAGCTGCTCGACCAGGTGGCCGACACGGTCGAGAAGCTGAGCACGGAGGTGGAGGACCTCCGGCGCCGGCTGCGTCAGTCCGAGGACCGCCTCGCGGCGTCCTCCGAGACCGAGACGACCCTGAAGCGGACGCTCGTCACGGCTCAGCGCGCGGCCGAGCAGTCGCTCGAGGAGGCGCGTGAGGAGGCGGCCGGGATCGTCAGCAGCGCGCGCCGGGAGGCGGCGAGCGTGCTCGAGGAGGCACAGCTCGACGCCGAGGAGCTGCGGGTCGAGGCGCTCAAGGCGGCGCGTGCCGAGGAGGCCGAGATCCGCCGTCGCCGCCAGTCCCTCGAGGGCCACATCGAGGCGCTGCGGATCTTCGAGCGCGAGTACCGGGCGCGGCTGCGCGGCCACCTCGAAGAGCAGCTGCGCACCCTCGAGGAGGTGCAGGGCGACCGGCCCGACGGCGGCCGGGGGGCGCCCCGGCTCGACGACGGCGAGGACCTCGACGGTGACCTGCCGGTCGAGCCCTCGCACCTCGGTGGCGTGAGCATCCCCGACGAACCGGAGCTGCGCGTGCGCGTGCGCGGTCGTGGCGACGACCGGCCCGAGGACGGGGCGTCGACGGACCGGGACGATGATCCGTCCGACGACGGCGGTGAGGTAGGGTCCCGCCCGTCCGAGGACGAGCCGGACGAGACGGACGGTCGTGCCAAGCGCCGCCGCTCCGTACCGTAGGCTCCGGGAGACGAGCGTCCTCGGGCGTTGCAACCGCCGGTCCGGCGGGGGAGTACCGCGCCGTGGAGACCACGGCCGGCAGTGACGAGGGGTCGCTGCCCGAAGTCCGAGCAACCGACAAACAGGGGTATGACCGGTGATCGTGCTGAGCCTGGTCCTGGTGATCGTCGCCGCGGTGACCCTCATCGCCGGCTTCTTCCAGGATGAGAGCCTGACCCTCATCTACGTGGCGATCGTGTCGTGCGTGCTCGCGATGGCGTTCCTCGGTATCGGGGTGCTCCAGCGCAAGCGCAGCGGCAAGCCGTCGACCTCTGGCGCGTACGGATCGGGGGGCTCGTCGTCGAGCGCGTCCGCGTCCTCCGCCTCGACGTCGTCCGCGCCCGCACGCGGCTCCTCGTCGTCGATCGCGCCGGTCCGCCCGAAGGAGCCCATCGGCTCGGCGACCGGCTCCGGTGACACCGCCGGCTCGGACGACGGGAGCACGCAGGTGATCGTCCGCAAGACCGCGGCGGCCGATGCCGCCAAGCGCGGTTCGGGCGCGACCAAGAAGAAGGCCGTCGTCAAGAAGGCCGTCGCCAAGAAGTCCACCGCGCGCGCCGCCAGCTCCGAGCCGCCGTCGGCGGAGGCCGTGGCCGAGCGCCAGGACGACGCGCCGGCGAAGAAGACCGCGGGCACCAGGAAGGCGAGCGCGGCGAAGAAGGCCTCGACGAAGGCTGCGGCCGCGAAGAAGTCGCCGCGCGCCGGCGCCAGGAAGACGACCGCGAAGACGTCCTCGACGAAGAAGTCGACGGCCAGGAAGGCGACGGCGAAGCAGTCGACGGCGAAGAAGGCGCCCGCGAAGAAGTCGCCGGCGAAGAAGTCGCCGGCGAAGAAGGCCAGCGCCGGTGGCGGCAAGGCCGAGGCGCGCGCGATCCTCGCGGGCATCAAGGGCCTCGGCCCCGCCAAGCAGGACGCCGTCCTCGCCGAGTTCGGCTCCGTCGCTGCCCTCCGTCAGGCGAGCGAGGAGCAGCTCGCCGACATCAAGGGCGTCGGTGCCGGCCTCGCGTCGTCCATCAAGGACGCGGTGCGCTGACCGAGCCGGCGTCGAGCCAGCGGCGGGCGGCCAGCCGCGCGCCGCGCTCGATGGGGTTGTCGCGGTAGCCGTAGCGCGCGGCCGACCAGACGTAGACGGGGAAGAGCAGGGGACCGAGGCGCTCGGCCTGGCGGACGTGCCCGGCCTCGTGCGCCAGCACGACCGGCGGCGTCCGCCCGTAGGTGCTGACCACCACGTGGCCCATCGCGTTCGCGCCGGCGCCGACGACCCGCAGGAGGCGTGCCGAGCCGGCCCGGGCACCCTCGATCACGAGGCAGCCGTGCTCGTCGTCCCACCGCGCCCGACCGCCGGTCGTCGCGCCGAGGGCGAGGCCCACCGCCGTCAACGGTGACGCCCAGGCCATCGCGGCGACGCGCCCGAGCGCGCTGGTCGGGGCGGCAGGCGTCCAGGTCGCGAGCCGGCGCGCGAGCGCGCCCTCGGGGGAGGACGGGAGGATCACGGCGGCCGCGCCCGCGCGCGGCAGCGCTCCCGCACGGATCCGTCGCGCCTCCCGGCGCTGGCGGATCGCCCCGACGAGCCCCGCCCCGAGCGTCGCCGTGAGCGCCACCCAGGCGAGCGTGGCGCTCCGCGGCGCGGATCCGCCGCTCACGTGGTGAGGACCGCGACCGACACCGTGCCGAGCTCACCGAGGTCGACCTCGGTCGCGTCGCGCTCGGGTCGGCGGTGGACCTCCGTCGCCAGCACCTCGCGACCGACGACCGCGTACCAGCCGCCCTCGGCGAGCTCGGCGTCGAGTTCGGGCGGGGTCGCGTGGACGGCCACCTCGACGCGGTCGTCGAGCTCGAGCCCGAGGTGCTTGCGCTGGTCGTTCAGGGCCCGGACGATCTCGCGGGCCGCGCCCTCGACGCGGAGCTCGCGCGTCAGCGCGGTGTCGAGCGCGAACGAGGTCGCCCCCTCACGGGCGAGCTCCCATCCCGTCCGGGGCGTCTCGACGACCTCGACCATCGCGGCGGTGAGCTCGACGGTGCGGCCGTCGAGCTCGAGCTCGGCCGTGCCACCGTCGGCCAGCGTGTCGGCGATCCGCGTCGCCGCGTCCGCGTCCACGGCGGAGATGGCGCCGGCGACCGCCGGGGCGTCGCCCTGGAACGCGGGACCGAGCGCGCGGAAGTTCGGCCTGAGCGACCGGTCGACGAGCTCGCCGGTCCCGGACGACAGCTCGACGGTACGGACGTTCAGCTCGTCCGCGATGTCGTCGAGGAACTGCTCCAGGCCCGCGCGCTCGTCGGCCGGCACCGTCACCAGGCCGCGGGCCAGCGGCTGCCGGACCTTCACCCCCGACTCGTTGCGGGCCTGACGGCCGAGCTCGACGACCCGGCGGGTCGTCGCCATGGCGGCGCGCAGGCCCTCGTCGGCCCACGACGCGTCCGGCGTGGGGAAGTCGGTGAGGTGGATCGACTCCGCCGCGTCCGGGTCCTGCGAGCGGACGAGGTCCTCCCACAGCCGGTCGGCGAGGAACGGCGTGAACGGCGCGAGGAGCTGCGCGACGGTCACGAGGCAGGTGTGGAGCGTCGCGTAGGCGGCCGCCTTGTCACGTGGGTCGTCGGCGACGTTCTTCCAGAACCGACGGCGGTTGCGCCGGACGTACCAGTTGGAGAGGTCGTCGACGAAGCGCTCGAGCCGGCGGCAGGCGGTCGAGACGTCGTAGGTCCCGAGCGCGCCGTCCACCGTCGTCACCGCGTCGGCGAGCTCGGCGAGGACCCAGCGGTCGATGGCCGGCCGGTCCGCCACGGGCGGGACGTCGCCGTCGAGACGGAACCCGTCGATGGCGGCGTAGGTCGTGAAGAACGCGTGCACGTTCCACAGCGTCAGGAGGAACCGTCGGACGACGTCCTCGAGGTGCTGGTGGCCGACGCGACGGTTCACCCACGGGTTGCCCTCGGCGAGCATCAGCCAGCGCAGGGCGTCGGCGCCGTGGCGGTCGATGAGGTCCCACGGATCGAGGATGTTGCCCTTCGACTTCGACATCTTCGCGCCCTCCTCGTCCACGATGTGGCCGAGGCAGAGCACGGTGTCGTAGGAGGACCGGTCGAACAGCAGCGTGGACTCCGCGAGGAGGGTGTAGAACCAGCCGCGCGTCTGGTCGATCGCCTCGCAGATGAAGTCGGCGGGGAAGTGGCGGTCGAACTCCTCGGTGCCCTGGTGCGGGTAGCCCCACTGCGCGTAGGGCATGCCGCCGGAGTCGAACCACGCGTCGGCGACGTGCGCGACGCGGTGGCTGTCGGCGCCGCACTCGGGGCACGGCACGACGACCTCGTCGACGTAGGGCCGGTGGGGGTCGAGCCCGGAGAGGTCGCGCCCCGCGAGCTCGCCGAGCTCGGCCCGCGAGCCCACCACCGTGACGTGGTCGCAGTCGTCGCAGCGCCAGAACGGCAGCGGCGTGCCCCAGTAGCGGTCGCGCGACAGCGCCCAGTCGACGTTGTTCTCGAGCCAGTTGCCGAACCGGCCCTCGCGGATGTGGTCCGGGTGCCAGTCGATGCCGGCGTTGTTGGCGAGGAGCTCGTCGCGGCGCGCGGTCGTGCGGATGTACCACGACGGCTTCGCGTAGTAGATGAGCGGCCGCTTGCAGCGCCAGCAGAACGGGTAGGTGTGCTCGTAGAGCTCGTCCTTGACGAGCCGACCCGACGTCCGGAGCGCCTCGATGATCGCCGGGTCGGCGTCCTTGACGAAGTCGCCCGCGAACGGCCCGGTCGTGAACCGGCCCTCGAGGTCGACCGGGTTGATCACCGGCAGTCCCTCGCGGCGGCCGACCTCCATGTCGTCGGCGCCGAACGCCGGCGCGAGGTGGACGAGGCCGGTGCCGTCCGAGGTGGTGACGAAGTCGGCCTCGACGACGTAGCGCATGTCCGCGTCGACCTCGACCAGCGTGAACGGCGCCTCGTAGTGGAGGCCGAGGAGGTCGTCGGCGGTCAGCTCACGCACGACCTCCACGTCCTCGCCCAGGACCTTCTCGCGCAGCTCGGCCGCCAGCACCAGGAGCTCCCCGTCCACGCGGACCAGCTGGTAGGCGACCTCGCGGCCGACCGCGACGGCGGTGTTCGACGGCAGCGTCCACGGCGTGGTGGTCCACACGACGAGCGCGGCACCCTCGTCGGCGAGCGGCCCGTCGAGGATCGGGAAGCGGACGTAGACCGAGGGATCGGAGACCGTCTGGTAGCCCTGCGCCACCTCGGCGTCGGAGAGGCCGGTCCCGCAGCGGCCGCAGTAGGGCGTGACCCGGAAGTCCTCGAAGATGAGGTCCTGGTCCCACAGCTCCTTCAGGCCCCACCACAGCGACTCGACGTAGCTCGGGTCCATGGTCCAGTAGGCGTCGTCGAGGTCGACCCAGAAGCCGATGCGCTCGGTCAGCTCCGACCAGTCGCCGACGTAGCGCCGGACCGACTCGCGACACCGTCGGTTGAACTCCTCGATGCCGTAGGCCTCGATGTCGGCCTTGGAGTCGAGGCCGAGCTCCTTCTCGATCTCGAGCTCGACCGGGAGGCCGTGGCAGTCCCAGCCGCCCTTGCGCCGGACGTAGCGCCCCTTCATCGTCTGGTAGCGCGGGAAGACGTCCTTGAACGTGCGCGCCTCGACGTGGTGGGTGCCGGGGCGTCCGTTCGCCGTCGGCGGGCCCTCGTAGAAGGTCCAGACGGGCGCGTCGGCGCGGAGCTCGAGCGACCGGGCGAACACCTCGCGGTCACGCCACCGGCCGAGCACCTCGGCCTCGATCGCGGGGAACGACGGCCGGTTGCTGACCACCGGCCAGGACGACGCCGGTGGCTGGGACGGGCTCTGGGAAGGGGGCATGGGGATGTCCTCGGGGCCGCCGTCTCCCGGACGGCGCGGTGTCGCGCTCCGCCCGAGGGACGACATCGCCGGGACGACGCCGCGGTACCACCCTCGTTGACCGGTCGCTGACCGGCCCTCTTCGTCGAGCCGCGTGCCGTGCGGCGCCCGTCCGGCCCTACCGGACACCGCGGGTGTCGTTCGG
>JAHWKB010000043.1 GCA_019348115.1 Actinomycetota bacterium
TCCGCCGCCACGGCGAGGTGTTCTCGAGGAACGTGACGAGGCTCGAGATGCCGACGATGTCGACGCCGGCGGCCCAGCGCTCCGGCTGGAACGCGAGCCCGGCGAGCACCATGTAGCCGCCGTACGAGCCGCCGTAGAGCGCCGCCCGGTCGGGGTCGAGGTCGTCGGTCGAGGCGATCCAGTCGTGGAGGGCCGCGAGGTCGGCGACGGCGTCGAGCCGCCGGTCCACGTCGTCGAGGTGCTCGTAGCGCTTGCCGTAGCCGGTCGAACCACGCACGTTCGGGGCCACCACGGCGAAGCCCTGCGACAGCAGGTACTGCGTGAGCGGGGCGAAGGACGGCCGGTACTGGCTCTCCGGCCCCCCGTGGATCACGACGACGACGGGGGCGCGGCGGGCCGTGCGGCGCTGCGGGCGGTAGACGAAGGCGGGGATCGACTCGCCGTCGAAGGACGGGAAGCGGACGAGCTCGGGCGCGACGAAGCCTGCCGGGTCGACGTCGTTCGGGCTCCGGGTGAGCCGCAGCAGCTCGCCGGTCCGTGTGTCGTAGCGCCAGGCGTCGCCCGGCACGAGCGCCGAGGAGAACGCGTAGGTGAGGAAGCGACCGTCGCGGGAGAAGCGCCAGCCGCCGGCGACGCCGACGCCCGGCAGCGGCACGTCGGTGCGGACCTCGCACGTCTCCGGGTCGAGGAGCTGCGCACGGCTGTAGCCGTCCTCGTTCCACACGGCGAGGAGGTTCGTGCCGGTCCAGTCGAGCGCGGCGCCGGCGTCCCAGCCCGGGTCGAACACGACCTCGGTCGCGTCGGAGCCGACCTCACCGCGGTGGACGGCCGAGCACTCGGCGTCGACGCCGTGCGAGAACAGGTAGCGCCGGGCGTCCGGGTACCAGCTCGGCGAGCCGACCGAGGCCGGTCCGTCCGGATGCGGGGCCAGCTCGGTGCGCTCGCCGGTCGTGCGGTCGAGGAGGTGGACGCGGTTGTCGCCCGGGCGCTCGGTCAGCTCGCTGATCGCGAGCATGCGGCCGTCGGGCGAGAACCCGGCGGCGCCGGCCCAGCCGCCGCGGTCGTGGACGGTCTCCTCGTCGCCGGACGCGAGGTCGCGGACGACGACGTCGAAGTCGGTGCCGTTGCGGCGGTTGGTGCTGTAGGCGAGGAGCCGCCCGTCGCGGGTGACTCCCCCCGGGCGGTGGATGTGGTCGGGGTCGACGACCACCGGCTCGAGGCCGTCCTCGCCGGCGACGGGCTGGGCCACGTCGTCGGCGATCAGGTAGAGCTGGTGGCGTTCGTTCCCACCCACGTCCGTGGCGACCAGGAGCCGGTCGTCGGTCGGGAGGTAGCCGCCGCCCACGGGCTCGGGCATCGCGGTCAGCTGCGCGAGCCCCTCCGGGCTCACCGGTGCCGCGGCGAGCTGCTCCTCGTCCAGCCGGTAGAGCTGCGAGGTGCCGGAGAGGTCGGAGGAGACGAGGATCCGGGTGCCGTCCGGGGAGAACCCGGTCGGGGCGGCGGTGCGGATCTCGAGGTACGCGCGGATGTCGGTCATGGCGCGAGGGTACGGAGCCCGAACGACGTCACGTCCGCGTGGCGGCGTGCGGCACGCAGACGTCACCGATCCGGCCGCGCCCTCAGACGAGCACCGCGCGGGTGTCGCGGAGCGCAGCGAAGAGCGTCGGGGTGCCGGCGAGCTCGACGCGGTGGACCTGGTCGGTCCGCGAGAGGTTGCCGGACAACAGGCGCCAGAACGCGTCGGCATCGGTGCGGAGGTGCGCGGCCACGTCCGACGACACCCCGTCGGAGCCGATCCACCCGCCGGGCGTGCGGGTGAACGTCCACCGTCGGGTGACCGCCGCGTCCTCGATGACCACGCCGACCGCGGTGCCCGGCTCGGCGTGCACGCCGGCGAGCGCGGCCGGGAACGCGTGGCTGAACGTGTCGACGACGGCGGCGAGGACCTCCTCGTCGTCGAACGGGGGCTGCCCGACGGCCGTCCGGATCTGCTGCTGGTGGACGAACCGCTCGGTCAGCTCCCCCGCGCCGCAGAACCACAGCGGCTGCGGCCGCCTGCCGACCCAGGCGACGCGCTCGGCCGGGGCGCGGAGGTCGCCGACGCGGAAGACCGTCGTCACCTGGGGGCCGCTCTCCTGCAGGCGGTCGACGAGCACCCGCGGGGACAGGCCGCGCGTGGCCGCGACCCAGCGCTCGTTGTGCTCGTCCACCGCGGCGGTGACGGCCGCCCGGCTCGGCACCTCCCCGGCCACGTCGTCCGGCGCCCGGTGGCCGTCCCGCAGCCGGGCGAGGACGTGGAGGTCGGTCGACCACAGGTGGCTGACGAGGTCCTTCACGCGCCAGCCGGGACACGGTGTGCGCCGGTCCCAGTCGGCCGGCTGCAACCGCTGGAGCGTCGCCATCAGCGCGCCCCGCTCACGGGCGAGGAGCGCCGCGACGTCGAACGCCGGCTCGGCGGGGACCGTCGCCATCAGGCCCCGCGGCGGGTCAACGGCTTGTACTTGATGCGCGACGGGGTGGCGGCCTCCTCGCCCTTCCGCCTGATGAGGTCGTCGTGGTACTCGGAGTAGCCGCCCGGGTAGAAGACGACCTCGGAGTCGTTCTCGAACGCGAGGATGTGGGTCGCGACCTTGTCGAGGAACCACCGGTCGTGGGACGTGATCACCGCGCAGCCGGCGAAGTCGAGGAGCGCGTCCTCGAGCGCCCGGAGCGTGTCCACGTCGAGGTCGTTCGTGGGCTCGTCGAGGAGCAGCAGGTTCGCCTCGTTCTGCAGCAGCTTCGCGAGGTGGATGCGGTTGCGCTCCCCACCTGAGCACGACCCGACCGGCTTCTGCTGGTCGCCGCCCTTGAAGCCGAACGCGGCGACGTAGGCACGCGACGCCATCTCGGTCTTGCCGAGCTGGATCCAGTCGCCGCCGCCGGTGATCTCGTCGAAGACGGTCCTGCCCGGCTCGAGGTCCGCGCGGGACTGGTCCACGTACGACAGCTCGACGGTCTCGCCGACGACGACCTCGCCCTCGTCCGGGGTCTCCTCGCCGACGATCATGCGGAACAGCGTGGTCTTGCCGGCGCCGTTGGGTCCGATGACGCCGATGATCCCGCCGGGCGGCAAGGTGAAGCTGAGGTCCTCGTAGAGCAGCTTGTCGCCGAAGCCCTTCGTCACGCCCTTGGCGTCGACGACGACATCACCGAGCCGTGGGCCGTCGGGGATCATGATGACGGGCTTGGTGACCTGCTTCGGCCGCTCCTGGTTCAGGAGCGTCTCGTAGGACTGCACGCGCGCCTTGGCCTTCTTGCGCCGGCCCTGCGGTGACGCCTTGACCCAGTCGGCCTCCTCCGCGAGCTGCCGCTGGCGGGCCGACTCCTCCTTCTCCTCCTGGGCGAGACGCGAGCGCTTCTGCTCGAGCCAGCCGGAGTAGTTGCCCTCGAACGGGTAGCCGTGGCCGCGGTCGACCTCGAGGATCCACTCGGCGACCTCGTCGAGGAAGTACCGGTCGTGGGTGATGGCGACGACCATCCCCTTGTAGTCCTGGAGGTGGCGCTGGAGCCACGCGACGGTCTCGGCGTCGAGGTGGTTGGTCGGCTCGTCGAGGAGCAGGATGTCGGGCTTCGACATCAGGAGCTTGCAGAGCGCGACGCGGCGGCGCTCACCGCCCGACAGCGCCGTGACGCCGGCCTCACCGTCGGGGACGCGCAGCGCGTCCATCGCGATCTCGATGGTGCGGTCGAGGTCCCAGGCGTCGGCGGCGTCGATGGCGTCCTGCACCTCCGCCATCTCGTCGTAGACCTTCTGCATCTCGTCGTCGTCCATCGGCTCCGCGAGCTTCGCGGTCAGCTCGTTGAAGCGGCCGACGAGGCCGGCGGTCTCGCCGAGGCCCTCGAGGACGTTCTCACGGACGGTCTTGGTCTCGTCGAGCTCGGGCTCCTGGGGCAGGTAGCCGACCGAGTACCCCTTCGCCGACCACGCCTCGCCCTCGAACTCGGTGTCGACGCCGGCCATGATCCGCAGCAGCGTCGACTTGCCGGCGCCGTTGGGACCGATGACCCCGATCTTCACGCCGGGGAGGAACGACAGCCAGATGTTGGACAGGACCTCCTTGCCGCCGGGGACGGTCTTGGTCAGGCCCTTCATCACGTAGCAGTACTCGGCCACAGGGGTGTTCCTCACGGGGATCGGTGCTGGAGGTGCTCGACCGGCGAGGCTACCGCCCGAGCTCACCCCGCCCACCCGGTCGCCGAGCGCTCACGACCTCCAGCTCGCGGCAACGGCTTCCTCGCGACGGCGCTCGTGGACACGACCGCTGGCGGCGCGGATGATCGGTGCACGACCGCGTCGCGACGGCCGTGGTCGGACCGCGGGCCGGAGGATCCGACGTTGCCGAGTTCCCTGCTGACCGATAGCGGCCTCGAGACGTGGCTGATCTTCCACCGACAGGTCGACCTGCCGGAGTTCGCGGCCTTCCCCCTGCTCGGATCGAACGATGGCCGCCGCCTGCTGGCCGAGTACTACCGGGACCACCTCCGCGTGGCTGCGGACGCGGGCTCCGGCATCGTGCTGGAGACACCGACGTGGCGGGCGAGCGCAGACTGGGGTGCTCGGCTCGGCTACAGCGCCGACCAGCTCGACGACGTGAACCGCGATGCGGTCGCCTTCCTCCGATCACTGGGGACCGAGTTCGGTGACGTGCCACTGGTCGTCAGCGGCACCATCGGCCCGCGGGACGACGGGTACGCCCCGAGTGAGCAGCTGACCCCAGAGGAAGCGGCGGACTACCACCACGCGCAGATCATGTCCTTCGTGACAGCGGGCGCCGACAGGGTCACGATGCTGACGGCCACGCACGCCGGCGAGGCGATCGGCGTGGTACAGGCGGCGCGCACCGCCGGCGCCGACGTCGTCGTCGCGTTCACCGTCGAGACCGACGGGCGGCTCCCGAGCGGTCAACCGCTCGCCGAAGCGGTCGCCGAGGTGGACGCGGCCACGTCAGGGGCCGCACTCCACTTCGGTATCAACTGCGCCCACCCGGACCACTTCGGGAGCGTCCTGGCCGAGGATCCCGCCGCGTACGAACGAGTACGTCTGCTGCGGGCGAACGCCTCACGCGCCAGCCACGCCGAGCTCGACGAAGCCGAGGAACTCGACGCCGGAGATCCATCCGAGTTGGCTGCCCAGTACGCGGCCCTCGTCGAGGCGCATCCCCACCTCCAGGAACTCGGGGGATGCTGCGGCACCGACGTCCGCCACGTCGCGGCGATCGCAACGACGTGCATCGGCGGTACCTGACGCACCTTTCGGGTCTGGCCTCCGGGCTCGCCAGAAGGGTCCCCGACACGCAGCAGTACTCGGCCACCGGGTGGGCCCCACGGGGATCGGTGCTGGAGGTACTCGACCGGCGACGCTACCGCGGTCATCGGACCCGTCCCGGAGGGCGACGCGTAGGGCTCCTCCACGTCCCGACCGGCCAGCACGCGGCCCCGGGACCGGGGATCAGAGCTCGACCTGGGTGGAGATCTCCATCACCCGGTCCGTGGGCAGCTCGAAGTACGCGGCCGCACCGGTCGCGTTCCGTCGGAGGAACGCGAACAGGTGCTCGCGCCAGCTCACCATGCCCTCGCGCTCGGTGACGACGACGGATTCGCGTCCCAGGAAGTACGTCGTCTCCCGGGGGTCGACGTCGCAGTGGCGGGCGAGATCCTCACCGACCACGGGCTGCTCCATGAACCCGTAGTGCAGCTCCACCTGGATGACCCCGTGGGGATGCTCCTCCGTCCGCACGCGGTTCTTCGGACGGACCCGGGGGACGCGATCGGTCACGACGTTCACGGCGAGCACCCGCTCGTGGAAGACGTGGTTCGACCGGAGGTTGTAGATCATCGGTGGCGGCGCCATCCCGGAGACGCCGTAGAGGTAGACGGCCGTGCCCTCGACCCGCGCAGGCGGCTCCTCCCACACCTCCTGCAGGAACTCGTCCAACGGCGTCCTGCCGCGCTCGGTGCGGTCGCGGACGATGTTGCGTCCGGTGAACCAGGTCGTCAGGACGGCGAAGACGATGCCGCCTACGACGAGGGGGAACCACCCCCCGTGCGGGATCTTGGGGATGTTCGCCCCGAAGAAGGCGAGGTCGACGACGAGGAAGAAGCCGCACAGGCCGGCCGCCTTCCAGAGCGGCCACTCGAAGCGGTCACGGACGACCAGGTAGTAGAGGAGCGTGGTGATGACCATCGTCAGGGTCACGGCGACCCCGTACGCCGCGGCGAGCGCGGTCGAGGACCGGAACCCGATGACGAGGCCGACGCAGGCGACCATCAGCGCCCAGTTCACCATCGGGACGTAGATCTGTCCCCGCTCCGCGGCCGAGGTGTGGACCACCTTCATGCGCGGCAGGTAGCCGAACTGCGCCGCCTGCATCGTCAGCGAGAACGCGCCGGAGATGAGCGCCTGCGAAGCGATCACCGTGGCGGCGGTCGCGAGGATCATCAGCGGGATGGACGCCCACGCGGGTGCCAGTCGGTAGAACGGGTTGTCGATGGTCTCGGGACGGGCGATGAGGAGCGCGCCCTGCCCGAAGTAGTTCAGCAGCAGCCCCGGCAGCACGAGGCTGAACCAGCCCACCGCGATCGGCTTGCGGCCGAAGTGCCCCATGTCGGCGTAGAGGGCCTCGCCGCCGGTGACGACGAGGAACACCGAGCCCAGCGCGAGGAAGCCGGTCATGCCGTTCTCGAGGAAGAACCGCGCGCCGTACAGCGGGTTCACGGCCATCAGCACCTCGGGGTGCTGCACGATCTGGACCAGCCCGAGGAGCCCGAGGGTGCTGAACCACAGCACCATGATGGGACCGAAGGTCCGCCCCACGCTCGTCGTGCCGCGGGACTGGACCGAGAACAGCAGGATCAGGATGACGACGGAGATCGGCACGGCGTACTGGGCGAGAGCCGGGACCGCGACCTCGGTTCCCTCGACGGCGGCGAGCACGGAGATGGCGGGCGTGATCATCCCGTCGCCGTAGAGCAACGCGGTCCCGAACAAGCCGAGCAGGATCATCGTGCGGCGCCGGCGGCTCGGCTGCTCCCGCGTCGGGATCAGCGAGGTGAGGACGAGCACCCCGCCCTCGCCGTCGTTCTCCGCCTTCATGACGAACACGAGGTACTTGATGCTGATCACGATGATCAGCGACCAGACGATCAGCGACAGGATCCCGAGCACGTTGTCGGGCACGACCTGCAGCTCGTGCCCCGAGCCCTCGAACGACTCGCGCATGGCGTAGAGCGGGCTCGTCCCGATGTCGCCGTAGACGACGCCCAGCGCGCCGAGGGCCAGCAGCGGGAGCGGGGAGGAGTGCTCCTCCGCGACGGCGTGGGCCATCCAGGCTTCCTGTTCAGGAGAGACGCCCGGAACCTAGGACCGCATCGCGTGTCGCGCCGACGGATGGGCGCCGCCGAACGGGCACGGCGACCGAGGGACGGGGCGGGGTCAGAGCTCGTGGTCGGCGAGGAACGCGGCGAGCGCCCGTGCGATGTCCGGGGCATGGGTGACCGCCAGCGAGTGGTCCGCGCCGTCCACGACCACGTCGTCGGCGTGCGGGAACCACACACGCATCAGCTGATGGACCTCCGCGAACCAAGGACCGCTCTCCGTCCCACCGACGGAGAGGATCGGACAGGCGATGCCGGAGACGTCCGGCGCGTGATGCTCCCAGGCGAGCAGCGCCGGGATGTCGGTGTCGAAGAACGTCGTCGCATCGCGTCGCATCTGCGCGGACGAGCCCGGGAGCCGCTCGTCGCTGAGGCGCGGCCAGTCGGGAGCCACCACCATCGTGAGGAACCGGTCGAGGGCCACGAGGGGCCCCTGCTCGCGACGGATGCGGAGGAGCTCCTCGTTCGCGGCGCGGAAGTCGGACGCGCTGGACGTGTGCACGGGGGGCGGCTCGATCAGCGTGAGGGTGTGGACCAGCGCTGGCTCGTCCACGGCGAGCTGCAGGGCGATGGCCGCCGAGAACGACAGCCCGACCACGTGGGCGCGGTCGACCGCGAGTCCGCGCAACAGCCCGGCGGCGTCGGCGGCGTCCCGCGCGATGGACCCGGGCCCGGAGACGGGGCTGCTGCCCGCGTAGCCACGACGGCGGTAGGTGATCCTGCGGTTGGCGGCGAGTGCAACGTCCGTGGCGAGCGGATCGAGCTCGTCGGCGGTCAGCGCCGTCGGGATGAACAGCACGGGATCGCCGGTCCCACGATCGGTCACCTCGAGCCGTGCGCCCGGGACCCGGACCGACGTCGTCGCCATGCCGTCCCACCCTCCCCCGTGCGATCCGCGACCTTCAGGGGACGTCGGCCGGCCGGCCACCGCCGGACGTCCGTTTCGCGAAGGTCCCGTGCCGTAGCCTGGGAGCAACTCCCTGGACCTCGGAGAACGATAATCGCCGCATCCTCCTCCGGGGCGCCCGCCGACGACCTCGGCGGGCCGTCCCCTGCACCCAGCCCCGAGCGGCTGCATCGCGTCGCGCGGCGACGGTCCCTGCATACCGCCGCCGCACGGCCGCGCTCCGACGAGGACCTCCTCTGCGCGATCGCGACCGGCGACCAGGCCGCCTTCGCGCAGCTGTACGACCGGATGTCGGGTTCCATCTACGGCATCGTCCGACGCGTGCTGCGCGACCGCGCGCGGTCGGAGGAGGTCGCCCAGGAGGTGCTGCTCGAGATCTGGCGCACGGCGGGCCGCTTCGACGAGACGAGGGCGAAGGCGGGGACGTGGGTGATGGTCATGGCCCACCGCCGGGCGATCGACCGTGTGCGCTACGAGCAGGCCTCGCGCGACCGTGACCACCGCGTGGCCGTCAGGGACCGCGTGCCCGCCTTCGACGAGGTCGCCGAAGCCGTCGAGGCCCGCGCCGAGCACCGGCGGGTCCGACAGGGCCTGGACCGCCTGACGGACGTGCAGCGGGAGGCCATCGTCCTGGCCTACTACGACGGCCACACCTACCGCGAGGTCGCGACGCTCCTCGACGTCCCGCTCGGCACGATCAAGACGCGCATCCGCGACGGTCTCCAGCGGTTGCGGACCGTGGCGTTCCCCGAGGGCTGACGAACGCTCGGGCCCGACGGCGCGTCAGGTTGTGCCGTCCCGGGACGCGAGCAGGGCCACGAGGTCCCCCACGGTGCGGTGATCACGGTCGTCACGGGCCAACGAGCGCTGGCCGTGGATGGCGTACCGGTTGCGCCGACCCTCGCGCTGCTTCGTCAGGTACCCGCTGGCCGTGAGCTCGGTCACGATCCCGTGGACCCGTCGCTCGCTGATCCCCACCGTCTCCGCGATGTCGCGCAGACGCTGGTCGGGGTCCTCTGCGATAGCGAGGAGGACCCGCGCGTGGTTGGTGAGGAAGCTCCAGTTGCCCATGGCGGAACTATAGCAATCTGTTTCTAGAAAAAGCTAGCGTTCTCTGGTAGGGTGGCCCAGCCTGCCCATCCGGGACGGCAACACGGTTGGACCGCCAGCGAGGCGATCCGGAAGGGTCGGCTCATGGTCCGCACGCGCGACACCGCTCATGACATCGGGAGGTTCGGCGCCACGCCCTGGAGCCTCTCTCTCGCGGTGGTCGCGGTCGTGGCGGGCCTCGTGCTCGCACGGCCGGCCGCGGCCGCGACCGCGGTCAACCTCGGCACGGCCGGGAGCTACGCGGTCCTGGCGGGCTCGGCGATCACCAACACGGGTCCGACCACCATCAACGGTGACGTCGGGATCCACCCGAACGGGGAGAGCTCCGTCACCGGGTTCGACACCGTGACGCTGAACGGCCAGCCCCACTACGGCGACGCGGCCGCGGGCACGGCGAAGAACGACCTCACGACCGCCTACGACAGCGCCGCGGGGCAACCCGCCACCCAGGTGGTGACCGAGCTCGGCGGGCAGAACCTCATCGGCGGTGCGTACGACTCCGCCGACGGGACCTTCCAGCTCACCGGCGCCCTCACCCTCAACGCCCAGGGCGACCCGAACACCGTCTGGATCTTCCAGATGGACACGACGCTCACCACCGCCAGCGCCAGCAGCGTGAACCTCGTCAACGGCGCCGACGCCTGCAACGTGTACTGGCAGGTCGGCAGCTCCGCGACGCTCGGCACCAGCACGGCGTTCGTCGGGAACATCCTGGCCATGCAGTCGATCACCCTCGCCAACAAGGCGACCATCCGCGGTCGCGCCCTCGCACGCGCCGGTGCGGTGACCATGGACACGAACACGCTGTCGCGGACGTTCTGCCAGACCCAGGTCGTCACACCGTCGCCGAGCCCGTCCCCGACCACGAGTCCGTCCCCGAGCACGAGCCCGACCCCGAGTCCCACCCCGGTCCCGTCGCCGAGCCCGGTCGTGAGCCCGGACCCCGTCGTCTCGCCCTCGCCGTCGGAGGTCGTCACCGTCCCGCTCGACGGCACCACCGGGACGCCCACGGACACGACCGGCACGCCCACGGACACGACGGGGACGCCGGAGGCGCCGGCGACGCCGGACGAGCCCGAGGCACCGGTGGCCGCGGCACCGCCGGCGAGCGGGACACCCCAGGTCCCGCTGGTCCCGAGCGGGCCGGTCCCGGCAGGTGACGGCAGCACGGCGGGCGGCGGCGACGGGCGTGCCACCGGGGTGCTCCTCCTCCCCTTCTTCGCCGGACTGGTGCTGTACGGCACCTGGCGGCGGCGGAACGCATGAACTCCACCGCCCGGACGCCCCGTCCCACCCGCATGCGCCGGATCCGCCCGCGGGTGATCGGGGCGACCGCCGCCGTCCTCGTGACCGTGCCGTTCGGCGCGGGCACCGCGGCCCTGACGGCAGACACGTCCTCCGCCCCGCCACCCAGCTCGGCGAGATCGTCCTGGACCGCCGCCGGCCCTGTCGAGGTCCCGCGACTCGCCTCGCAGCCGGCGACCCCGCGCCGGGATCCCGTCTGGCCGGCACGCCCCGTCGCCTCCCCCGGCGTCGCGTCGCCGCGTGCGGAGCGGTCCGCGGTGCGGATGGCACCGCAGCGGACGCCGTCGACGCTGCCACGCTCCACCCCGACGCGTGTGCGCATCCCGAGCATCGCCGTCGACTCCGCGCTCGTCGGGCTGGGGCTGCAGGACGACGGACGCATGGAGGTCCCACGCGGCGCCTTCCCGGCCGGCTGGTACACCGGCGCGCCGACGCCGGGCCAGCTCGGACCCGCGATCCTCGCCGGACACGTCGACTACGGCGGAGCCGCCGGCGTCTTCGCCCGGCTGCACGAGCTCCGGCCCGGCGACGCCGTCGAGGTGACGCGTGCGGACGGCGTTCCGGCGGTCTTCCGCGTGACCCGCGTCGAGCAGCACGCGAAGGACGCCTTTCCCACGGCGGCGGTATACGGCGACATCGACCACGCCGGGCTCCGGCTCATCACCTGCGGCGGCGCCTTCGACCGTCGCGCGCGCAGCTACGAGGACAACCTCGTCGTCTTCGCGGCGCTCGACCCGGGTGCGAGCGTCCGCGGGTGAGATCCCGCCGCACGGCGGTTCCCGACGGATCTCCCGCATCGGCTGACCGGCGCCGAGAGCACCAGTAACGTCCATCGCGATGGACGAGATCTGGCGGACGACCTGGGGGGAGCGCACCTCGCCCGCGCTGCTGCGTCTGGACGGCCACGACCGGGTGGCCCTCGCGCAGGACCGCGATCCCCGGTCGCAGTGGCCGCCGTACGCGCTGTTCGGGCTCGCACCCACCGCGGTCGCCCGCGGGGTCGTGACGGCCGCCATGCCGGTGACCGGCTGGCTCCTCGACAGCCGCGGGGAGCTGGGCTTCCCCCTCCTCGCGTTCGTGGCGGACGCGCCGCTGTCCCTCTGCGTCACGACCGGCCTCCCCCCGGGCTCCTACGTCGTCCCGCAGGGGCTGCGCATCGAGATGGTGCACCGGCCGTCCACGGACGAGCCGGCCCTCGCGTGCGAAGCGCGCCAGGAGACCACCGACGGCCGGTACGCGCTGTCGTCGGGTCGGCTGCGGAGCTCCGACGGCACGGTGCAGGCCGTCGCCATCGGCCGGCAGCTGATCCGGTCCGTCGAGATCGACCGCCTGCGCCCGCTGCCGTCGTCGCCCCCGCCCCGCGACGAGACGGACCTGCCGTTCTCGCGGCCGCCCGCCGGCGAGCCCGTGGCCGCCGAGGTCTGGGCCCGTCGCCGCCCCCTGGAGGTGGTCCGCCACCAGATCGAGGGCCGGTTGCCGCTTCCCCCGCTGTACCACCTCACGGGCATGCGACCGGTGTCCGTCGACGAAGGGACGGTCCGGCTCGAGCTTCCCGCCGTGCACTGGCTCGACACGCCCGTCTTCGGCGGCGCCCTCACGATGCTCGCTGCGACCGCCATCGAGCTCGCCGCCGACACCGGCATGGGGGTCGGACGCCGCGCTTCCCTGCTGGACCTGTCCTGCGACTTCCTGCGCCCCGGCACGGAGGCGGGCCCCGACATCGAGGCACGCGCGCACACGATCCACGTCGGGCAGCAGACGCAGGTCGTGGACGGCGAGGTCGTCCAGGGGCGTCGGACGCTCGTGACGGCGCGTGCCACGCTGCGGAGCGTCCCCTCCTGAGGACGTCCCGCGCGGAGCCGCCGGACGGTCAGCCGAGCCAGTACCAGGACACGACCGCGGCGCCCGTGTAGGCGAGGCTGACCGTCCCCGCCAACAGGGGCGTGACCACCGCGGACCGTGTCCGTGCCGCGCGCCACCCGAGCCACAGGACGACCCCGAGGACGACCTCGGCCACGAGGATGTAGGGCGCGACGGTCCCGATGGTGGACACCCCCACGGGCTCCCACAGACCGAGCGCGGGGACCACGGCCTCCGCCGCGGCGAACACGACCAGCGCGGTGAGCGCCGCGCCGAGCACGCCGGCGAGCTCCCCGTGCCGGCCGTGGAGCTCGTCGGCGACGGCGACGACGATCACGGCGGGCACCGCCCACATGCCGGCGAGGGGCAGCGTCACCGCGCCGACGTCCGGGACCCCGTCGGGTGGGAACGCGAGCGAGCCGACCACCTCGACCAGGATCTGATCCGGCACGAGCTGCCACACCGACAACGTCGCGGCGAACCACCAGAGGCGCAGCAGCAGCGCGTCCCGTCGGACCAGCGCGATGCCGAGGAGCGCCACCTCGTAGGCCACGACCGCGACGAGCGCCGCCGCGCCGACCGGCAGCGTCGGCACGAGCACCGCGCACAGCCCTGCGAAGCCGAGGTGGAGCCACACGAGGTCGCGCCGCCGCTGCTCGTCCACGCCCGTCCCTGTCCGCCGGCGCACACCGTCGCACACGGCGCGTCGACGGCAGCGGCCGACGACGAGTTGCGCAGCGGGTCCCGACGACCGACGCTCCGCGCCCGCGCGTCTCGAGGGGCGCATCCCGGTGGCAGGAGGACGGACGTGGGGCTCGTGGGTGCCGTGCTGCCCGAGCGTCTCGGGCAGAGCTTCCGCTGGCTGTGGGGTGGCTTCGCCGCGAGCAACCTCGCCGACGGCGTCCTGCTGGCGGCCGGCCCGCTCCTCGTCACCTCGATCACGCGCGAGCCGTTCGCGATCGCGATGGCGATCTTCGTGCAGCGTCTCCCCTGGCTGCTCCTCGGGGTGGTCGCCGGCGCCATCATCGACCGCACCGACCGCCGGCGCCTGCTCATGACCGTCAACAGCGCCCGGGCGGTGGTGCTGGCGACGCTCGCGACCGCCGTCGCGATGGACGCCGTGTCGCTGCCGTTCATCTACGTCGTGATGTTCCTCATCGGCATCGCCGAGACCTTCGCCGACAACGCCGGCAGCACGCTCGTCGCGGTGACCGTGCCGTCGCCGGCGCTGGGTCAGGCCAACGCCCGGCTGATGGGGACGCGCGTCGTCACCAACGAGTTCGGCGGACCGCCGATCGGGGCGTTCCTGTTCAGCATCGGCATCGCGGTGCCGTTCGGCGTGAACGCGATCGCGTTCGCCCTGGCGGTCGCGTTGGTCTCGCGGGTCGAGCTCCCCGACGGCGATCCCTCCATCCGCCGCGCCCCACGGCTCCGGGCCGACATCTCCGAGGGCGTCCGGTGGCTGTGGGCCCACCGGCCGGTCCGCACGCTCGCGATGCTGATCACCGCGTTCAACATCACCTTCGGGGCCGCCTTCTCGGTGTGGGTGCTCTACGCCCTCGACCGGCTCGGGCTCGACGCGGTCGGCTTCGGGGTCCTGATGTCCGCGAGCGCGGCAGGTGGTCTGCTCGGGTCGGCGATGTTCGGACGGCTCGAGCGGCGCTTCTCCTACGCCACGCTGCTCCGGGTGGGTCTCGTCATCGAGACCGCCACCCACCTCGGGCTGGCGCTCACCCGGTCCCCGGTCGTCGCCGGCGCGGTGATGGCGCTGTTCGGCATGCACGCCGCGACCTGGGGGTCGACGTCCACGACCATCCGACAGCGGGCCGTGCCGTCGGTCCTC
>JAHWKB010000203.1 GCA_019348115.1 Actinomycetota bacterium
CGGAGGTCGGCGAGGGTGAACGGCTCGTCCACGAACGCGGTCGCGAGCGGCGTGTACTCGAGCTTGGACCGTGCCCGCTCCAGGACGTCCGGGACGATCCGCTCGTGGTCGTACGCCATGGGGAGCTCGGAGCCGCCGATGTCGTGGACCGCGAAGAAGCGTGCCCGCAGGCCCTCGGGGGGGCGCGGCTCGGGTGGATGCGGCGTGAGGGCGATGTAGGCGACGGACACCACCCGGCCGTGCGGGTCGCGGTTGGGCTCGCCGTAGGTCCGTAGCTGCTCGAGGTGCGCGCCGGGCGCGGAGATGCCCGCGAGCTCCGACAGCGCGCGGTGGGCGGCGTCGTCGAGGGACTCGTCGTCGCGGACGCGCCGGCCGGGGAGGGCCCACGACCCCGAGAGGTCGGGCTTGTCGGGCTCGACCAGCAGCAACGCGAGCGCCCCGTCGCGGATCGTCAGCAGCGCCACGTCGACGGCCACCGCACATGCGGAGACGCGGGACCCGGAGCCGGCGGAGGTGCTCATCCCCGCGACGCCTCGGCGGCCTCGAGGGTCACGCCGGCCTCGCGCAGCTCGTCGAGGGCGGCCTCGGTCGTCTCCGGCGCGACGCCGGCGACCAGGTCGAGCAGGACGGTCGTGTCGAACCCGGCCTGCACCGCGTCGAGGGCGGTGGCCCGCACGCAGTGGTCGGTGGCGATCCCGCCGATCTCGAGCCGCCCGATGTCGTGCTGGCGGAGCCAGTCGGCGAGCGGCACGGCGTCGCGGTCGACGCCCTCGAAGCCGGAGTACGCGGCGTCGTGGCGCCCCTTCGTGAACACGGCGTCGATGGGGACGACGTCGAGCTCGGGATGGAACGACGCGCCGGCGGTCCCGGCGACACAGTGGGGCGGCCACGACCGCGCGAAGTCGGGGTCGTCGGAGAAGTGGTCGCCGGGGTCCTCGTGGTAGTCGCGCGTGGCGACGACCGCGGCGTAGCGCTCGCCGCCGGGGCGCGCGTTGGCGGCGACGCGCTCGGAGATGCGGTGCGCGACCTCCCCGCCGCCCGCGACCGCGAGGGAGCCGCCCTCGCAGAAGTCGTTCTGGACGTCGACGATGATGAACGCGGTCCTCGTCATGCTCTCTCCTCGGGTCGGATGGTGTCGAGCAGCGCCGTCAGGCGAACTCGCGGATCGTCTTGATCGCCGGGTCGCCGTCGGTCAGGTCGAAGGCGGCCTCGGGGAGCTCCGCGATGGCCGCCCGGTGGTGGGCGCGGACGTCGTCGAGCGACGGTCGGTGGTGGAGCTCGCCGGCGACGAGGACCGGGACCTGCAGGGGGCGGGCGTCCGCCGGATGCCGGGGTCGCTCCTGCCAGGGCAGGACGCGCTCGGCGACGGCGCGTCCGTCGCGCAGCACGCGGTCGGCGCGCTTGCGCCCGCCGACGGTCGCCTTGACCCCGCCGGCCTTGGCGACGGGCTCGAGCTCGCCGTCCTCGCTGCGGGCCCGGGCGACGAGCTTGTAGACGAAGCCGGCCGTCGGATGCCCGGAGCCCGTCACCACCGACGTGCCGACGCCGTAGGCGTCGATCGGCGCGTCGCGGAGCTCGAGCAGGCGGTGCTCGTCGAGATCGCCGCTGGCGACGATGCGGGTGCCGGTCAGGCCGGCGTCGTCCAGGGATCGACGCGCGGCGACGGCCTCCTCGGCGAGGTCGCCGGAATCGATGCGGACCGAGTCCAGCCCGCGGCGGCCGAGCTCGATCGCGCGCTCGAGGCCGGCGCGGATGTCGTAGGTGTCGACGAGCAGCGTCGTGTCGTGACCCCGTGCGGCCAGCTGGCTCGCGAACGCGGACCGCTCGTCGTCGTGCAGGAGGGTGAAGGCGTGGGCGCTCGTCCCCATGGTCGGGATCCCGTGCACCCGGCCGGCCTCGAGGTTGGAGGTGCCGGCGAAGCCGACGAGGTAGGCGGCCCGCGCCGCGGCGGTGGCCGCGTGCTCGTGCGTCCGTCGGCCTCCGAACTCGAGCAGCGGCCGGTCGCCGGCGGCCTGGACCATGCGGGCCGCGGCGCTCGCCACGGCCGAGTCGTGGTTCAGGATCGACAGCACGAGGGTCTCGAGGACGACCGCGTCGACGAAGCTCGCCCGCACGGTCAGGACGGGCGAGCCGGGGAAGAAGAGCTCGCCCTCGCGGTACGCCTCGACGTCCCCGCGGAAGCGGTAGGACGCGAGGAACTCGAGCGTCGCGTCGGACAGGAAGCCGCGCTGGTCGAGGTGCGCCAGGACGTCGTCGTCGAAGCGGAAGCGCTCGATGGCGTCGACCACACGGCCGAGGCCGGCGACCACGCCGTAGCGGCGGCCGCCGGGGAGCCGGCGGGCGAACACCTCGAACACCGACGGTCGGCGCCCGACCCCGTCGTGCAGGGCGGCGTCGACCATCGTGAGCTCGTAGTGGTCGGTCAGGAGGGCGGTGGAGGACATGCCTCGCCGATGAGTGGGGCCCGACGCGTCGTCCGGCAGGTTCTGGTCAATCTGACCTTAACCCGGCCGAGGGTCGGGCGTCGACGTGCCACACTGGTCGCCCGACCGCACCCGTCGGTCCGACCGTCACGGGGGACCCTGTGTCCGACCGCATCACCCGCCTCACCCGGGGCATGCGCAAGCGCTGCGCCCGCTGCGGCGAGCGCGACGTGTGGGCGTCCTTCTTCGAGCTCGAGGAACGCTGCCCGCGGTGCGGCTACCTGTTCGTCCGCGAGGACGGCTACTGGGTGGGCGCGATGACGGTCATCATCGTCCTGACCGAGCTCGTCTTCGGTGCCGTGTTCGTCGGCGGGATGCTCCTGACGTGGCCGGACGTCCCATGGACCGGGCTGCTGATCGCGGGCCTGGTCCTCAACGCGGTCGTCCCCGTCGTCTTCTACCCGTGGTCGAAGACGACCTGGATCGGTCTCGACCTGTTCTTCTCGCCGCCGACCGCGGTCGAGGAGGCGGAGTCCATCGCCGCGAGTCAGCCCCCCGACGGGTCCTGACTACCCTGCGCCGTCGTCCTTCCCCGCTCACCCGCCCGTCTCCACCGTCCGCCCGTCCGAGGGAGGCCTCCGTGGCCCTGTCCGCAGAAGAGGTCCGGCACGTCGCGATGCTGGCCCGTCTCGCCCTGAGCGACGACGAGGTCGAGGCGCTCGCTCCGCAGCTGTCGGACATCCTCGCGTACGCCGACCAGGTGGGGGAGGTGGCGGCGGAGGACGTCCCGGCGACCACGCACCCGTACCCGTTGCGCAACGTCTTCCGGGCCGACGACGCCCGCCCGTCGTGGCCGCGCGAGGACATCCTCGCCGGCGCCCCGGAGGTCGAGCAGGACCGCTTCGCGGTGCCGCGCATCGTGGCCGAGGAGGGCTGAGCATGTCCGAGCTGCTGACCCTCTCCGCGACCGAGCTCGGCCGCCGCATGCAGGCGGGCGACGTCCGTGCGACCGAGATCGCCGAGGCGCACCTCGAGCGCATCGGCGAGGTCGACGGCGACCCGTCGGCCCCCGGGGACCGCGACGTGCACGCCTTCCTCGCCGTCACGCGCGAGGCCGCGCTCGCCCAGGCGGCCGACGTCGACGAGCGCCGTGCCGCCGGCGAGACGCTCGGCCCGCTCGCCGGCGTCCCGCTCGCCGTCAAGGACCTGTTCGTGACCCGCGGTGTCGCGACGACCGTCGGCTCGCGCATCCTCGAGGGCTGGGTCCCGCCGTACGACTCGACCGTCACGTCCCGCTGCGCCGAGGCCGGGCTGGTCATGCTGGGCAAGACCAACATGGACGAGTTCGCGATGGGCTCGTCGACCGAGAACTCGGCGTTCGGTCCGACCCGCAACCCGTGGGACCTCGACCGCGTGCCGGGCGGCTCGTCCGGCGGGTCGGCCGCCGCCGTCGCCGGCCTCATGGCGCCGCTGTCGCTCGGCACCGACACCGGCGGATCCATCCGCCAGCCGGCCGCGCTCACCGGCCTCGTCGGCGCGAAGCCCACCTACGGGCAGGTGTCCCGGTACGGCATGGTGGCGTTCGCGTCGAGCCTCGACCAGGCCGGCCCGTTCGCCCGCACCGTGGAGGACGCGGCGCTCCTCCACCAGGTCATCGCCGGTCACGACCCGCTCGACTCCACCTCGATCAACGAGCCCGTGCCGGACCTCCTCGTCCACCTGCGTGCCGGCGTCGAGGGCCTGCGCATCGGCGTCGTGAAGGAGCTGCAGGGCGAGGGCTACGAGCCGGCGGTCGAGCAGGCGTTCGCCGACTCGCTCCGGCGGTTCGACTCGCTGGGCGCCGAGATCGTCGAGGTCTCCCTGCCGCACGCCCCGTACGGCCTCCCGGCGTACTACCTCGTCGCGCCGTCCGAGGCGTCCTCGAACCTCGCGCGCTTCGACGGCGTCCGCTACGGCCTGCGCGTCGACGCCCCGACGGCCGAGGAGATGAACGCCGCGACGCGTGCCCAGGGCTTCGGGCCCGAGGTCAAGCGCCGCATCATGATCGGCACCCACGCGCTGTCGAGCGGCTACTACGACGCCTACTACCTCCAGGCCAGCAAGGTCC
>JAHWKB010000044.1 GCA_019348115.1 Actinomycetota bacterium
GCCTCATCCACCGCGACATCAAGCCGGGCAACATCCTGCTCGCCGACGACGGCACGGTGAAGGTCACCGACTTCGGGATCGCGCGCGCGATCGACACCGACACGGTGACCCAGACCGCCGCCGTCCTCGGGACCGCCTCCTACCTCTCACCGGAGCAGGCCCAGGGCCACCAGGTGGACGCCCGCTCCGACATCTACTCGCTCGGCGTCGTCCTCTACGAGGTGCTGACCGGCCGGCCGCCGTTCCAGGGCGACTCCCCGGTCACCGTCGCGTACCAGCACGTCCAGGAGCTCCCGCGGCCGCCGCGGGACTGGAACGACGCGATCTCGACGTCCGCCGAGGCGATCGCGGTCCGGGCGATGGCGAAGAACCCGGTCAACCGCTACCCGTCGGCCGCGGATATGCGCGACGACCTCCTCCGGGCGCGCGTCGGCGAGCAGGTCTCGGCCCCCGCCGTCCTCCACGCCGAGGAGACCGCGCTCCTCGACGCGGCCGTCCCCAGCGCGCCCCGTCCGGTCCGCACCGAGAACGCCGACCGCCGGCGCCGGTCGGTCGGCTACGTCCTCCTCGCCGTGCTGTCCGTGCTCGCGACCCTCGGCATCGTGCTGTTCCTCGCGTCCGTGTTCGGCGGCGAGGACGCCCAGCGGGTCGCCGTGCCGGACGTGCTCAACCGCACCGCGTCCGAGGCCGAGTCCCTGCTCGACCAGCGCGGCCTCGAGGCGCGCGTCGTCGACGAGGTCTACTCCGACACCGTCGACGCCGGCCGGATCGCGAAGCAGGTCCCGGGCCGCGGGACGATGGTCGCGCCCGGGAGCATCATCCAGCTGTCGCTGTCGCGCGGTCGCGAGCAGGTCGCGGTGCCGGAGCTCGTCGGCCTGTCCGAGTCCGAGGCCATCGCGGCCCTCCGCGAGGCCGGCCTCCTCCCCGGCACGCGCGAGAACCGCTTCGACGAGGCCGAGCCCGGCACCGTCGTCGAGGTCAACCCGCCGGCAGGGACGCCGCTCGCGCGCGGGAGCCGTGTCGACATCGTGGTGTCCGCCGGCGAGGAGCTCGTCCGGGTCCGCCCCGTCGAGGGCCGCTCGGAGGCCGACGCCACGTTCGACCTCGAGGAGCAGGGGTTCGAGGTCATCGTCGAGCGTGAGTTCTCCGACTCCGTCGAGGAGGGGATCGTCATCGAGCAGGACCCGGACGCGGGGACCGAGCTCGAGAAGGGCGCCGAGGTCACGATCGTCGTGAGCCGGGGGCCGGAGGAGACCGAGGAGCCGTCCCCGGAGCCGTCCCCCGAGCCGGAGCCGACCCAGGACCCGGATCCCGAGCCGACGCTCCTCCCCGAGCCGGAGCCGTCGCCCTCCGAGTGAGCCCCCGTCCGCTGCGCGCGCCGGCGCGGCGTCGGCTCCACGTACCCTCCGTCGGATCGGGAGCGGAGGAGCGGTGGCGGACACCTGCGCGGCGTGCGGGGCGACGTCCGACGCCGCCGGCGCCCGCTGGTGCGGGCACTGCGGGGCCCGGCTCGCGGCGACGGGGGCACGCCCGACGAGGCGCGCACCGACCGGCAGCCGTGACCCCGCGCTGGTCACGGTCGGCTCGACGGCGCTCCTCGTCGACGACCCGCCGCGCGAGGGCGAGGTGGTCCCGAGCGCGCCGGCGTGGTCCCCCCGCGCCCGGCTCGTCGCGGCGGCCGGGGTCCTGCTCGTCCTCGTCGCCGTCCTGGTGGCCCGTCCCGACCCCGAGGTCACCTACGAGGCCCGCGGCTTCACCGCCCGGGGCGACGCCAGCCGGTCCGGTGTCGTGTCGCTCGCCCCGCTCGACGTCCCGACCACGGTGGCGTGGTCGGCCGACGTCGGGGCCGCGCGGACGTCCTCGCGGGTGCGCGCCGCCGGCGACCTCGTCCTGGAGCAGACGGGCGGGGGGATCCTCGCGGCCCGCGACGCGGCGACCGGGACCGTCCGCTGGCTGCGACGCGATCTCGCGGCGCCGGGCCCCGCGGTGCGTGTCGGGGACGTGGTCGTGGTGTCCGACGGCGGATCGCTCCGCGGCCTGTCGGCCACCGACGGGACCGAGCGCTGGCAGCTCGGTCTCGTCGACGCGACCGAGCTGGTGCCCTCGGGCGGGGACGTCGTCGTCCGGGGCTCCGGTCGGATGCTCGCGGTCGGAGCGGCCACCGGCGAGGTCCGCTGGGAGCTCGACGAGGCGGCCGTGCTCGACGCGACGGTCCGCGCGGCCGTCCCCGGCGGCGCGGGGCTCGGACTGTGGGTCACGAGCCCCGCCGGCCTGGCCGTGGACTCGCCCCGCGTCACGCACCGCATCATGCTGCTCGATCCGGCCACCGGTGACGTCCGGTGGACCGACACGCTGCGGGTCCCGTTCCTCAGCCCTCCGGTGGCCGTGAGCGCACGCCACGTCGCCTGGACCGACGCCGGGGCGATCACGGTCGCCACGCCGGAGGGGCGGGTGGTCCACCGGCTGCCGGGCCGCGGCGGCCCCGCCCTGGCGGCCACCGGCGACCTGCTCGCCGTCGCCCGCTGGGACGGCGGCATCGTCGGCATCGACCTCCGGACGGGGGCGGACCGGTGGACCCGGCCGGACCTCACCACGGACCAGATGGTCGCGACCGACGGGCTCGTGGTCACCGCGGACGGCACGCTCGTCGATGCCGTCACCGGGCGGACCCTGTCGGGGCAGCGCCGCCTGACCCTGGACGTCATCGCCGGCGAGACCTCGGTGCTGGCGCTCCCCGCCATCGCCGGCACCGAGCTGGAGATCCGCGACCGTCGCGGCCGGACGATGGCGACCGCGCCGCTCGTCCCGGACGAGGCCGCCGCCCCTGCCGTCGGCGCGGGGCGCGTGTTCGTCCCCACCCGCGACGGCGTCGAGGCCTTCGCCGTGGGGGACGGGCAACGCGACTGGTCGTTCGCGCAGCTGCCGACGAGCGCCGGCCTCGGGGGCGGCCAGGCCACCGCCCGGACCCCGGCCGTCGCGGACACGACCGTCCTGGTGAGCCCCGGCACGGGCTTCGGCGGTGGCCCGGGCCTCGTCGCGCTCGAGCTGACCGGCGGGGTGCGGACGTGGGACCGTGAGGGCGACGCGCCGATCGTGCGCGGGCCCCTGACCCTGGCCGGGAACGTCGCGTTCGTCCCCGTCGGCGGCGAGATCCACGCCTACGACGCGGCGACGGGGCGGCGCGCCTTCGCCGCGGTGGCCGGGACGAAGCGCGGTCCCCTGGTCGTGGGGCCGAACCGGGTCATCGGCGGTCCGCAGACCCCGGCCGACGGCCGGGGGGACGGCGAGGCCGTCGCCATCCTGCGCCGCGACCGCTCCGAGAACTGGCGGGTCCCGCTCGTGCCGTGCTCCGGCCCCGTGCTGACCGGTGACCGGGTGGCGTGGGGGACCGCCACCGGCGTCACCGCCCTCGACGAGCTCACCGGCGAGGTGGCGTGGCGGCTCGAGACCGAGCGCCCCGTCTGCCTCGACCCGGTCGCGGTGGGCGGCCGCCTCGTCGTGGTGGAGGACCCCGCCACCGTGCTCGCGCTGCCGACAGCGACGGGAGGGACGCCGCTGTGGTCGACCGAGCTGCCGTCGCCGCCCGTCGCGTCACCGGTGGTCGCGGGCCGTCAGCTCCTGGTCCCGCTCCTCGACGGCACCGTCGCCGCCTACCACCTCGAGGACGGGACGCCGGCGTGGACGTTCGACCTCGGGGGGGTGGCGGACGCGTCGCCGGCGGTGCTCGACGACCGCATCCTCGTCCACCTCCGCGACGGCCGGCTGGTGGCGCTCGCCCCCTGACCCGCTGCCGGAAGGCGGGGCGTCAGCGACCCACCGGGGCGTGGCCACGCGACGACAGCACCCGTGTCACGAGCGTCAGAACGTCGCTCCCCCCGACACCGTCGACGACCTCGCGCACCAGCTCGGCGGCATCCGATGACGGTGGCGAGGGAGGCAGGGCCGGCGACGCCGGCGGCGTCGTGGGGGCCGGCGGTGCCGCCGGGTCCATCACGGTCTCGTCGAGGGCGGGCCAGCCGAACTCGTGGGTGAGCCGGTTGCGGACGCGGGGCGCCATCGGCCGCTCGCCGCGGACGATGTCGAAGAGGTGGTCGCCGGGGCAGGCGGTGTTGCGGCCCGTGTCGCGGTGGCCGAGCACGTTCGGGAGGTCGACGACGAAGCCCTCGGGGAACCGGGTCGAGTCCCCCCCGGTCGAGGTCGCGTGCCCCCGTCCCAGAGGGTCGATGTCGTGCAGGTCGGCGAGCCAGGTGGCGAGGGTGTCGAGCGCCCGGGCCGCCTCCGCGGGGACGCCGTTGGCGTGGAAGTCCCCGACGAGCGCGATGCCGACCGATCCGGAGTTGAACCCCTGGGCATGGGCGCCGTCGACGGCCCTGAGGATGCCGCCCTCGCGCCCCTGGTAGATCACGCCGTAGCGGTCGATGAGGAAGTTGTAGCCCACGTCCGAGAAGCCACGGTTCTTCACGTGGCCGAGGCAGACGGCGCGGACGACGTCGTCGCCGGCCTCCGGCGGGTAGTCGGGGAAGATCGCGGTGTGGTGGACGAAGATCCGCTCGGCCGTGGGGGACACGTCCGGGCTCGAGGTCGGCTCGCAGTCGCCGTTCGGGTCCCACGCCGTCCGCGGCACGATCGGAGGCCACACGCCGAAGGCCTCGGCGCTCGCGGGCGGGGTCGCGTCGGCGCGGTAGCCGAGCCCGCCCGTCATCGTCACGAGCTCGACGGTGACGTCGACGGCCTCGTGGGCGCGCAGCTCGACGGCGTCGACCTCGCCGGTCCAGACCGGCTCGGAGATGCCCGGGTGGAACGTCCGCTCCTCACGCGTGCCCGCGTCCGGGGCGTGGTCACCGGAGACCGAGAAGTGGAGCCAGTCCGACCAGCCGTCCGACGTCTCCCACCGCACCTCGACGTGCTCGGTGGAGAGGTCCGCGGTGATCGAGACGAGGTCCTCGACCTGCAGCCGCACCGGGACGTCGTCGCCTGGCAGGGGGACGACCCGCTCGCTCACGGCCGTGCTCGGGGGTTCACCCGCGGCATGGACCGTGGGGAGGACGAGCAGCATCGCCATCGCGAGCGCGACGGTGAGGGGACGGACGAGGCGGTCGAGCAACGGGGACTCCAGGCTCGCGGCGCGGAGGGACTGCCGCAGCCAACGAGACGGACATCCCGGTTGTTCCGCCCCCGCGAGCGCGGGGCGGCCACCGCCCGTCCGGACGGTGGACTACCGCCTTCCGGACAGGGTCCGGGGCGGGCGCGCCGTGCCGGCGGGATCGGGCCGGAACGGCGTCAGGGCCGGTGGTCGGTCAGCTGAAGAGCAGGATGGAGAAGGTCGCCAGCATCACGGTCACCAGGCGCGTCGTCGCGTCGAGGGTCATGGGGCCTCCGTAGGGTCCGGTTCCACGGTGTCCCGGGCGGTGGGCCACCGCCCCGGCGGCACCGCCGACGACGGGACGGGGCGTCGCGAGGCGGCTCCCGTCCGACCGGGGTGACGCCCGCCCTCCGCCGGTGTCCGGGCGGCCGCTCCGCCGGCGCCGAGCCCCGAGGGGTCGCCGCTCCGAGCCGGTGCTGCCCCGACGAGGCGACGCCACGTGGAGCACCGCACGGTCGACCTGGACGGACCCGTCCACGTCCTCGACCTCGGTGGCTCCGGACCGCCGCTCGTGCTCGTCCACGGACTCGACGGCTCCGCCGCGAACTGGCTCGACGTCGCCGACCTCCGCCGGCACGGCCACGTCCTCGCCCCGGACCTCCCCGGGAGGTCGCCGGCGCGCCCGCGCTCGTGGTCGGCAGCTCGCTCGGCGGGACCGTCGCGCTGCTCGCGGCGGCGCGCTCGCCCGAGCTCGTCCGCGGCGTCGTGCTCGTCGCACCCGCCGTCCCGCGCGCCGGGCGGCTACCGGTCGACCCCACCTTCGCCGGCTTCCTGCTGCCGTACGCCGTCCCGCGCCTCGCCGCCCGTGAGCCGGCCCGACGTGCCGGCCAGCCGCCCGAGACCCGGGTCCGGTCGCTCCTCGACCTCTGCTACGCGCCCGGCCGGCGCGAGTCCGACGCCGCGTTCGCCGAGATGGTCGACGTGGCCCGGGAGCGGGACCCCGCCGACGCACGGGACGCGTGGGTGGCCGCCTCCCGGAGCCTGTTCGTCGAGCTGGCACGCCGGCGCCGGTTCCACCGCGAGGCGGACGCGATCACCGCGCCCGTGCTCGTCGTCGAGGACGCCGGGGGCTTCGTCGCGGCCGTCACCGGGTGGATCGGGCAGCGGGGGCTCTGAACTCAGCCCTCCGACGGGGCGAGCGCCCGGTCGCGGATCCCGCGCAGGAGCGCGCGCTGCTCGTCGACCCACAGGTCGGCGACGTCGGCGAGGTGCCCGAGCACGTCGTCGACCGCCCCCGCGGCCTCGCGCCGGCGGCCGAGCACCTCCAGGGTGGCCGCGCGGTTCACCATCGCCTTCACGACCTGCTCGTGCAGCACGGGGTCGTCCTCGGCGTCGGGGAACCTGCCGACGATCGCGGCGTAGACGGTCAGCGCCTCGTCGTGGCGATCGAGGAGCTGCAGACAGATCCCCCGGTTCAGCTCCGCCATGGCGATCTCGTGCGCGACGTCCGGGTCGCCGGCGGGGAGCCCGCGCGCGGCGGTCGCGAACGCGTCGGCCGCGGCCTCGAGCTCGCCGAGCTCGGTCAGCACGACCGCCCGGTCGAACCGCGCGGCGAACAGCGACTCGACCGTCACCGGGTCGCCGGCCGTGGGCGCCGCGGCCAGCACCCCGTCGTAGTGGGCGAGCGTGGCGTCGAGGTCTCCGGTCTCGTGGAGCTCGAAGCCGCGGTCCACCGTGGCCCGGAGGGCCTGGGGGGCGGGGAAGGACGTGTCGGACACGGTGCCGACCTCCGTCGGAAGGGTCCACAGGTCCGCGCCACCGTAGCGAGCACCTCCGGAGAGGCAACCGGCACGCCCCCGTGGTCTCAGTCGGTCGGCGCCCCGAGCCGGCGGGCGACCTCGCCCGTGTCGGCGTCGGCGGCCGGTCCGTAGGCGAGCGTCAGCGTCCCCCGGCGGCCGCAGGGCCCCTCGAGGGCGACGGAGATCTGCTCGTCACCGGGGTTGGTCGTCCCCTCGTAGCGGTACTGGTGGACGACGGTGAACTCGCCGGCGTCGTGCTCCTGGTGGCACGCGCACGCGATCGCGCCGCCCTGGGCCACCGCGATCTCGTCGTCGAAGCCCTCGTCGCGCCAGCCGGCGACGACCTCGGTCCGGGGCTCGTCGAGGAGGTGGTGCGTCATCGGCTGCGACGGTGGCTCCGAGGGACCGTCGAGGTCCCCCGGGCCGTCCGTGGGCGGCTGGGCGCTCACCAGCGCAGCAGGGCCGCGATGCCCTCGTGCTCGTCGAGCAGCTCGGCGGCCTCGGCGTCGACGGGGGTCACGCTGCCGCCCATCGTGATGGCCTTCTCGAACATGCGCTCGACGAAGTGCTCCTCGGGGTGCATCTCGTAGCCGGCCTGGGCGGCGGCGCCGCCGACCTGGGCGTGGAGGGTGTCCTCCTCGGTGGAGTAGCCCTCGAGCTCGAGGTCGGAACGCACCAGCAGGTGCGCGACCCGGCCCTCGTTGAGCGCGTTCAGGACGTTGCGGAGACCCAGCGCGCCGGCGCCGCCGGCGAGCGCGCGGTCCTTCGCCTGCTCGATCAGCTGGCACTCGCGCTCGCGGTGCTTGGAGCGCAGGATCGGCCACGCCTCGTCGGCGATCGCGCTCGGGGCCGTCTCCTCCCACGACTGCTCGGCGTGGAGGAGCTGGAACGGGGTCTCGCCCAGCTCGTCGCGGACCTCCTGGCGGACCTTCTCGGTGCCCGCGAGGATCAGCCGGTCCCACCCGCGCTCGGACGCGGTCTCGAGCACGTCGGCGATGACGCCCTTCAGGAACCGGGTGCGGTTGTGGTCGATGCGGTCGTCGAAGCGCTCGCGGTTGACCGCGCCCTCCTGCATGTGGCGCGGGTTGTTGCCCGAGGGGCCCGACTTGATGTCGGCGAGCTGCGCATCGCCGAGCTCGAAGGCCTGGCGCTCGAGCTCCTCGACCTCGCCGGTCCGCCACTCGAGGAGACGGGTCCCCTCGCGATGGACGGCGAGGATGCCGGCGGCGCGGCCCTCGTCGTGCGCGGCCACGAGCGGGCGGACGTAGGCGCCCTTGTCGTAGATCACGCGCTCCCGGAACGGCATCTGGATCGCGACCGTCTCGGACCGTCCGTCGCTGACCGCGACGAACAGCGCGCGACCGCGGCCGTGCGCGCGCGGGTCGAGGAGGTCGTCGAGCTGGCCGTTCAGCGCGTCGAGGCGTGCCTCGATCGCGGGCCAGAGGTCGCGAGCGTGGTCGTCCCGGATGCGGTTCCGCAGGTCACGCATCTGGTTGCGGATCTCGATCGGCGCGGTGGGCTGCGGGTCCGCCGCCTGCTCCGGGGTGAAGCCCACGTAGAAGCTGAGCACACCCTGGTCGTCGCGGAAGCCGATGAGGTTCTTGAGGGTCTTCTCGTCGATGGTCATGCTGCGACCATAACGACGCCCCCGGAGGATGCGCTCCTCGACCGCCCCGACCGATGGACGGTGCGACCCCGGTTACCTTCCCCGCATGTTCCCCCGCGCCTTCCGGGTCGCCCGCGTCAGCGGCATCGACGTCCGCCTCGACCCGACCCTCCTCCTCATCGCCCTGCTCGTCGTGTGGAGCTTCACCGGCAGGTTCGGCGGCTACGGCCACGGCCTCGCCGCCGCCGTGGGGATGGCCGCCGCCGCGGCGCTGTTGTTCTTCGGCTCGATCCTGTTCCACGAGCTCGGCCACGCGCTCGAGGCGCGCCACCGCGGCATCGAGGTCCACGGCATCACGCTGTTCATCCTCGGCGGGGTGACCGAGATGCACCTCGAGGCCGAGTCGCCGGGCGACGAGCTGGCGATCGCCGGCGTCGGCCCATGGCTCTCGCTCGTCGCGGCGGCCCTGTTCGGGCTCATCGCCACCGTCATCCCGCTGCTCGGTGCCGACGGTCTGCGGGCCGTGGCCGAGGTCGCCGGGGTGATCGGCTGGATCAACCTCGCGCTGGCGGTGTTCAACCTCGTCCCCGGCGCGCCCCTCGACGGCGGGCGCGTCCTCCGCGCCATCCTCTGGAAGCTCACGGGCGACCGCCGGCGCGCGGTCCGCATCTCGGCCCGCGCCGGCCAGGTCGTCGCCGTCGGCCTGTTCGCGCTGGCCTTCCAGGCGCTCACCACGAGCCCCGCCGGCGCGGTCAACGGGCTCATCTGGGGCGCCATCGGCTGGTTCATGTGGACCGCGGCGAGGGGCGAGCTCCGACGCGCCGAGGCCGAGGAGCTGCTCGCGGGACGCACGGTCGCGGACCTCGCGACGGCGCCGTCACCGCGCCTGCCGCTCGACACGCCGCTGGACCAGGTCGCCCCGACCCTCGCGCGCAACCCCGGCCGACGGATCTTCGCCGTCGGCGACGACGACGAGGTCGTGGGCATCCTGCACCTCGACGACGTGATGGCGATCGATCCGCACGACCGTGGGTTCCGCACGACCGACGAGGTCATGCGCCCGCTCGACGGGCTGTCGTTCGTGACCGCCGAGACGCCGCTGCGCGACCTCGTGCCGGCGCTGGAGGAGCAGCCGGTCGTCGCCGTCCGGGAGGGCGACCGGGTCGTGGACGTCCTCACCATCCGGGAGGTCGGCGCCGCGCTGGAGCACCTCGCGGGGGACGGCCCGCGCCCGTGATGCGACTCCTCGCCTACGCCCTGTCGGTGCTCACGGTCATCCTGGCGGCCCTGGTCGTCCCCATGCCGCTGGTCGAGTTCTCGCCGGGGGGCGCGACCTCGGTCCCCGAGGAGCTGCTCGAGGTCGAGCCGACGCTCGACACCACGCCGATCAACGGCGACCTGTCGCTCCTGACCGTCCGCCTGCGGCAGCCGTCCTTCGCGGAGGTCGTCCGCGCCGCCGCCTCCCCGCTGCGGAAGCTCCAGACCCGCCAGACCGTCTTCCCCGAGGGGGTCGAGGGCGAGGACTACCTCGAGCTGCAGCGCGACGAGTTCCGCCGCACCTTCGAGCTCGCGGTCGCCGTCGGGCTGCGGGCCGCCGGCGAGGACGTGGCGTTCTCGAGCGCGGCGCTCGTCGCCCAGGTCGTCCCTGGCGGGCCGGCCGACGGACGCCTCCAGGCCGGCGACCTCGTCCTCGCCTTCGAGGGCGAGCCGGTGGACACGAGCGCGGAGCTCGTCGAGGCCGCCGGCGACCTCGCGCTCGGGGAGGCCGTGACGCTGCAGGTCGAGCGGGACGGCGACGAGATCGACGTCGAGGTCGTGGCGGGCCGCATCGCCGAGGTCGACCGGCCCGTCCTCGGCATCTCGCTCCTCGATGTCGTGGACGACGTCGACCTCCCCGACGGCATCCACATGGAGAGCACCCGCATCGGTGGCCCCAGCGCCGGCATGATGGTCGCGCTCACGACCTTCGACCTGTTCAGCGACGAGGACCTCGCCGCCGGGCGCCACGTCGCCGGCACCGGCACCATCGACGCCGACGGGGTCGTCGGCCCCATCGGCGGCGTCGCCGAGAAGGTCGTGGCCGCCGCGGCCGCCGGCGCGGACGTGATGCTCGTCCCCGCCGCGCAGGAGGAGGAGGCGATGTCGCGAGCGCGCGACGGGCTCCGCGTCATCCCCGTCGCCACCCTCGACGAGGCCATCGCCGCTCTCCGCGCCGGCGGCTGACCCCGCCGGCCCGCCGCCGCGCGGGTGACGCGGTGTCGTGACCGTGAGCAGTTCCTCCCAGCATGCTGGGCTCAGCTGCTCACGGTCGGGGCGGTGCTCACGGTCGGCGCGGGGCCGCACGCCCGTCGTCGGCCACCGCGCGCGGTCGTCCACAGGCCGACGACGGCCGGACCGGCGAGGTGGTCGCCGGCGTGCCAGCGTCTCGCCCATGGACCGTCACCGCCGCCTCCACCTCGTCGCCCGCTCCCAGCACGGCGTCTGGACCCGCGCCCAGGCCCGCGCGTGCGGGTTCGGCGACAGCGTCATCGACCTCGCCGTCGGCCGCGGGGCGTGGAACCGCTGGTTCGGCGGCCCCGTCTACACGGCCGCGGGCACGCCAGCGACCTGGGAGGTCGAGCTGATGGCCGCCGCTCTCCGGCTGGGCGAGGACGCGGTGGTGGGAGCGCGCTCCGCCGCCCGGCTCTGGAGCCTGCCGGGGTACGACGAGTCCGCGGCTCTCGACCTGCTGGTCCCGCGCGGGCACACGCCGGCGGTGACGGGGATCACCGTGAAGCGGACGATCAGCCTCGAGCCGCACGAGGTCGTCCGGTTCGGCGCGTTCCGGACCACCAGCGTCACCCGGACGGTCCACGACCTCGCCCCGCTCACCGACGACACCGGCCTGCTGCTCGCCGCCGCGGAGGGGTACCGCCTCGGACGGACCGACCCGCTCCGGCTCCTCGCTTCCCTCCACGCCCGCCCGCGCATCCCCGGCAACCCCCGTCTGCGAGGCGTGCTCGAGCAGCTCGACGACCGCTACCGCCGGACCCGCTCGGTCGCCGAGATCCTCGGCGTCACCCTCCTCGACGACCTCGGCTACCGCGGCCGGTACGACGTCAACGTCCTCCTCCACCTCACCGCCCCGCGCGACGCCGAGGTCGACGTGCTCCTCGACGGACGGGGCGTGCTGGAGATCCTCGGCGCCCGCTACCACGGCGACGTCATCCGCCGCGCCGCCGATGCGCGCCGGCGAGCCGACCTCGAGGCCGACGGGTACGTGGTGGCGGAGCTGTGGGCCTCGGAGCTGTCCGATCGCACCCGGGTCCGGACCGTCGTCGAGGACCTGGCGGCGCGCGTCGAGGCAGCCAGCGCGCGCGGTCCCGTGAGGACCGTGAGCACCGGGACGACCGTGAGCAGCTGAGCCCAGGATGCTGGGAGATGCTGCTCACGGTCGCGGGAGGGCGGCGCGCCGGCGCGGAGCGGGCTGCACGACGGCGGGGTCAGGTGCCGGCGGGGACGTCCTCGGCGGGGGCGAGGCGCCGGAGCCAGTTGCCGAGGAGGCGCATGCCGGCACCCGTGAGGACGGACTCGGGGTGGAACTGCACGCCCTCGACGTCGAGCTCGCGGTGGACGAGGCCCATGACGAGCCCGTCGCTCGTCTCGGCGGTGACCTTCAGCACGGACGGGAGGGACTCGCGGTCGAGGACGAGCGAGTGGTAGCGCGTCGCGTCGAAGGGCACCGGCAGGTCGCCGAAGACGCCCTCGCGGCGGTGGTAGATGGCGCTCGTCTTGCCGTGCACGAGGGTCGGGGCGCGCACGACCGTGCCGCCGTACACGTCGCCGATGCACTGGTGCCCGAGGCACACCCCGAGGAGCGGACGCACGCCGGCGACCGCGCGGATCACGTCGCACGACAGCCCGGCGTCGGACGGGTCGCCCGGACCCGGGCTGATGACGATGCCGTCGGGGAGGTCCCCGACGAGCTCGTCGACGGTGAACGCGTCGTTGCGGACCACCTCGACGCGCGCCCCGAGCTCACCGAGCTCCTGGGCGAGGTTGTAGGTGAACGAGTCGTAGTTGTCGATGATCAGGACGGACGGGCCGGCGGCGCGAGGCGCGGTCATCCCGCCACCTCCTCGGGCGACGCGTCGCCGTCGTCCCCGCGGGCGTCGTCCCCGGCGAGGCCGCGCGCCGCCTCCTCGTCGCGGAGCTCGCGGCGCAGGACCTTGCCGATGCGGGTCCGTGGGAGCTCGTCGCGGAGCTCGATCGCGGTGGGGACCTTGTAGGCCGCGAGGTGCTGACGGCAGTGCTCGGTGAGCTCGCCGGCGGTGACGCGCGTCGCCGTCGGCTTGAGCACGACGTAGGCCTTGACGGTCTCGCCCCGCCGGTCGTCGGGGATGCCGACCGCGACCGCCTGGGCCACCCCGGGGTGGAGCAGGAGCGCGGTCTCGACGTCGTGCGGGTAGATGTTGAACCCGCCGGCGATCACGACGTCCTTCTTGCGGTCGACGATCGAGAACGTGCCGTCCTCGTGCTGGACCGCGATGTCGCCGGTGAGGAGCCACCCGTCGCGGAGGACCAGGGCCGTCTCGTCCTCGGCGTGCCAGTAGCCCGGCATGACCTGGGGCCCGTAGACGGCGAGCTCCCCGGGGGTGCCGAGGGGGAGGACCTCGGTGGGGTCGTCGGGGTCGACCACGATCGCGACCGTGTCCGTCACGGGCAGACCGATGCGGCCGTGCTCGCTGCGTCCGTAGATGGGGTTGGCGTGGGTGAGCGGCCCGGACTCGGACAGGCCGTACCCCTCGCGGAGCCGCGCCCCGCCCGTGATCTCCTCGAACCGGCGCGCGATGTCGGGCGTCAGCGGCGCCGCACCGGACACGCAGGCCCGGATCGAGCGCAGGTCGTGGTCGGCCGCCTCGGGGTGGAGGGCGATGTCGCGGTACATCGACGGCACGCCCGGGAACAGGGTGGGGCGGGAGCGGTCGATGGCGTCGAGCACCTCGTCGACGTCGTAGCGCGGCAGGAGGATCAGCGTCGCTGCCGACAGCACCCCGGTCAGCATCCCGAGCGTCAGCCCGTAGACGTGGAAGAACGGCAGGACGGCGAGCAGGCGCTCGCGCCCGGCCTGGATGTCCGGCACCCACAGGCGCGCCTGGAACGAGTTGGCGACGAGGTTGCCGTGGGTCAGCCCGACGGCCTTCGGCACGCCGGTCGTGCCGCCGGTGTACTGCAGCACCGCGGGGTCGTCACGGGTCACCGGGGCCTGCCGACCGACCGGCGCCGCCGCGTGCAGGAGCTCGGTGAACGACGCCGCCCCGTCCCTGGCCGTCAGCCGGCGGTAGCCGCCACCACGCCGGCGGGCGACGAGCGGGTAGACGATCCGCTTCCGCCACGGGAGCCAGTCCTCGATGCCCGAGGCGACCACGTGCTCGAGGGTGTCGACCTCGTCGAGGAGCACCCGGAAGCGGGGCACGAGCACGGTGGCGACGACCGCCACCCTGGCACCGCTGTCGGCCAGCTCCCGGCGGAGCTCGGTGTCGACCTCCAGCGGGTTGAGCGGCACGACCACCCCCCCGAGCCGCAGGGTCGCGAACGTCGCGATCACCATGGCGGGCGTGTTCGGCAGCACCACCGCGACCCGGTCGCCCGCTGCGACGCCGAGGTCCTGGAGGGCGCCGGCGAAGCGGTCGGTCGCGTCGCGGAGCTCCTCGTAGCTGAGCTCGGCGCCGAGGAACGACGTCGCGACCGCGCCGGGGAAGTCGCGCGCCGCGTCGTCGAGGAAGCGGGTCAGCGGCACGTCCGGGTAGCGGTACGTCGGCGGCACGCCCGGCGGGTACGAGGCGAGCCACGGGCGCGCGATCGACGCGGGGTCGGGCATGCGCCGCCCGTCCGCGGACGCGCCCCGACCGGCGACGGACTCGGGCACGGGCGGTTCCTTCGGGCACGCGGGGGA
>JAHWKB010000204.1 GCA_019348115.1 Actinomycetota bacterium
ACCTCGTTCCAGGACGACGCGACACCGATCTGCGGCTTGCCGAAGTCCTCGTCCGTCATCCCGACCGCACGCAGCATCGCGCGGGCGGGCGCGCGCTCGTAGCCCTCGGTCACGTCCCGGCTGCGGTGCCGCGGATCCGCCATGTTCGCCCTCGTCGCTCGGTGCTGGGGCCCCCATCACACCACACGGCGACGGAGGTCGCGAAGCCGCGGCGGTAGCGTGCGCGGCCCCGGAACGACGAGGAGACACCCGGTGGCGGAGGCAACGGACCAGGAGCGCCTGCGGGAGCTCCCCCACGGGGGGTTCGTCGGTGCGCTCGGACTCGAGTTCGACGGCCTCGAGGACGGTGGCGTCCGCGCCCACCTCGAGTGCGGCCCGCAGCACCACCAGCCCTACGGGATCGTGCACGGCGGGGTCTACGCCTCGATCGTCGAGACGCTGGCGTCCATCTCCGCGGCGCTCGACGTCGAGGCGCAGGGCAAGGTCGTCGTCGGCGTCAGCAACGCGACCGACTTCCTCCGGGCGCACCGGACCGGGCGCATCGACGCCGTGGCGAAGCCGATCCACCGCGGACGGCTGCAGCACGTCTGGGTCGTCGAGATCACCCGCGCGGGCGACGGCAAGCTGGTCGCCCGGGGACAGGTCCGCCTCCAGGTCCTCGACCCGGACCAGGTCGGCGGGCACGGATGAAGGTCGACTCGCTCGCGTTCGACACGCCGCTCGCCGCGGTCGGTGCCGCGGCCCGCGCGGCCGAGGACGCCGGCGACGACGGGTGGTTCACGGCCGAGACGAGCCAGGACCCGTTCATCACGGTCGCGGTTGCTGCTCAGGCGACCGAGCGGATCGAGATCGGGACCGGCATCGCCGTCGCGTTCGCGCGCAACCCGATGGACGTGGCCTACTCCGCCAACGACCTGCAGCTCCTCTCCGGCGGCCGCTTCGTCCTGGGCCTGGGATCGCAGATCGAGCCGCACATCACGCGCCGCTTCTCGATGCCCTGGTCGAGTCCCGCGGCGCGGATGCGCGAGTTCGTCCTCGCCATGCGCGCCATCTGGAGCGCGTGGCACGACGGCGCCGAGCTCGACTTCCGCGGCGACTTCTACGAGCACACCCTCCTCCCGCCGTTCTTCGCCCCGGGGCCCAACCCCTACGGTCCGCCGCCGGTCCTCCTGGCCGCGGTCGGTCCGCGCATGACGACCGTCGCCGGCGAGGTCGCCGACGGCGTCCTGGCCCACGCGTTCACGACCGAGGCGTACCTCCGTGAGGTCACCCTGCCGGCGCTCGCGGAAGGGGCGGCGAGGGCGGACCGCGACCCCGACGACGTCCACGTCGCGATGGGGCTGTTCGTCGTGTCGGGCTACGACGCGGAGGAGCGGGCGGCGTCCGAGGCGTTCGTGAGGGGACAGCTCGGCTTCTACGCGTCCACGCCGGCCTACCGCCCGGTGCTCGAACGCCACGGGTGGGGCGACCGCGGCGACGAGCTGACCCGCCGGTCCAGGGCGGGGGAGTGGCAGCGCATGCCCGAGCTCGTCGACGACGAGATGCTCGACGCCTTCGCGGTCGTGGCGGCCCCCGACGAGCTCGCCGACCGCATCCTCGGACGCTACGGCGACGTCGTCGACCGCGTGAGCCTCTACACGAGCTTCGCCTTCCGGGACGGTGACGGGACCGCCTTCCGCGAGGCTCTCGCGGCGGCCGGGACGGCCCCGAGCTGACCAGCCGTACACCCCCCCCGGGGGCCCACGAACGGCTAGCTTCCGCGCCGCTACCGCGTACGCGGGAGCTGCGTCGCGGCTCGTGGACAGGAGGTCGCCGGCGTGGCGGAGGTGCCCGTCACCGCATCTCGACGAGCACGACGTGGATGTGGTCATCGTCGGCACGGCCATGCGAGGTGACGTGGAACGCGTGAGCACCGGGCTGCCCGAACTCGACCGCATCCTCGGCGGGGGACTGCCCGCCGGGTCGATGATCGTGCTGGCTGGCCCTCCCGGCACGGGCAAGACGATCCTGGCCCAGCAGATCGCCTTCGCGGTCTCGTCGGAGGAGCACCCCGCCCGGTACTACACGACCCTCTCCGAGCCGCACGCGAAGCTCATCCGCCACCTCGAGCCGTTCACGTTCTTCGACCACGCGTCCCTCGGCAAGCGCGTGTCCTACCTCCACCTCACCGAGCTCGCCCAGGGCGCCGGGGACGGCGAGCGCGGGCTCGCCGCGGTGATGGAGGAGATCGTCGAGGGCGCCTTCGACCACCAGCCGGCGCTGGTCGTGATCGACTCGTCGAAGGCCCTGCACCACTTCGCGGACCAGGACCGGCTGCGCGAGACGATCTTCTCGCTCGCCGCGCGTGTGGCCCACACCGGGGCGATCCTGCTCCTCGTGGGGGAGTACACCCCCGACGAGCTCGAGACCTCGCCGGAGTTCGCCGTCGCCGACGGGATCATCCAGGTCGCCAACACCAGCGTCGGACCGGTCGACCGTCGGACGCTGCGCATCGTCAAGATGCGCGGCACCGACTACCTGACGGGCCAGCACACCTTCCGGCTCGGGCGCGACGGCTACGAGCTGTTCCCGCGCCTCGAGACCACCTCGCCCCACACCGGGGACCACCTGTCCGAGGAGCGCCACGCCTTCGGGCTCCCGCAGGTCGACGAGATGACGTCCGGCGGGACCCCCGCCGGTGATGCCACCCTCGTCATGGGGCCGTCGGGTGTGGGCAAGACCGCGCTCACCTGCCACTGGATCCAGTCGGGCCTCGACCAGGGGGAGCGCTGCCTGTTCGTCTCGCTCGAGGAGACGGAGGAGGAGCTCCTCGCGAAGGCGCGGACCTTCGGTCTGCGCTTCGACGAGGCGGTCGAGAGCGGCCAGCTGCGGATCAAGCACGTGCCACCGATCGAGCTCGAGATCGACGAGTTCGGCGTCATGGTCCGCGACCACGTCGAGCAGGAGAACCAGCAGCGGGTGGTGATCGACTCGCTCGGCGAGCTCCTGCCGGCGGCGAAGTCCCTCCAGCGGTTCCCGAGCTACCTGTGGGCGCTGACCCTGACCCTGCGCGAGCGCGGCTCCTCGGCGATGTTCACCTACGAGATGTCGACGCTGGGGGCCGCCGACCGGCTGGACTCGCTCTCCTACCTGTTCCAGAACGTGGTCGTGCTGCGGTACATGGAGCGGGGCTCCGAGCTCGGGCGGGTCCTCACGATCCTGAAGATGCGCCGGAGCGCCCACGCCAAGGGGTTGCTGCAGTTCCAGATCACCGAGGACGGGTTCACCCCGGTCGGCCAGGCGGACGTCGCGAGCGGGGTCCTCGGGTGGACCGTCATCGGCTCACCTGTCGGCGGGACCTGAGCGGCGCGACCTGACCGGACCGACCTACTCCCACATGTGCGGGTAGGTGTGGTCGGTCGGCGGGTCGAGCGTCTCCTTCACCGACCGCGGCGAGATCCACCGCAGCAGGTTCAGCGCCGAGCCCGCCTTGTCGTTCGTGCCCGACGCCCGCGCCCCGCCGAAGGGCTGCTGGCCGACGACCGCGCCGGTGGGCTTGTCGTTGATGTAGAAGTTCCCGGCCGCGTTGCGGAGGCGGTGCATCGCCCGGTCGATGGCGAGGCGGTCCGTGGCGAACACCGCGCCCGTCAGCGCGTACGGCGAGGTGGAGTCGACGAGGTCGAGGGTGTGCTCCCACTCCGCGTCGTCGTACACGTGCACCGTCAGGATCGGCCCGAACAGCTCGGTCTCCATGAGGTGGTGGCGGGGGTCGTCGCTGCGGACGATCGTCGGCTGGACGAACCAGCCCTGGCGGTCGTCGGTCGTGCCGCCGGCGATCACGCTCGTCGCGGTGTCCTCGTGCGCCATGGCGATCGCCTGGGCGTGGCGGCGGAACGCGCCCTCGTCGATGACCGCGCCCATGAAGGTCGAGAAGTCGGCCGGGTCGCCCATCGTCAGCGACGCGGTCGCGGCCACCAGCGGCTCCTCGAGGTCGCGCCAGAGGCTCCGGGGGATGTACGCCCGCGACGCGGCCGAGCACTTCTGGCCCTGGTACTCGAACGCGCCGCGGACGAGCGCGGTCGTGAGCTGGTCGACGTCGGCCGAGGGGTGCGCGACCAGGAAGTCCTTGCCGCCGGTCTCGCCCACGATGCGAGGGAACGTGCGGTAGGTCGCGATGCGCTTGCCGATCTGCCCCCACAGGCCGCGGAACACGTTGAGCGAGCCGGTGAAGTGCAGGCCGGCGAAGTCGGGGTGGTCGAAGCACGCCTCGCTGATCTCGGCGCCGTCGCCGTGGACGAGGTTGATGACGCCGTCGGGGAGGCCGGCCGCGCGCAGGACCTCCATCGTGAAGTGCGCCGCGAGCGCCTGCTTCTCGGAGGGCTTCCACACCACCGTGTTGCCGCACAGGGCCGGCGCGGTCGGGAGGTTGCCGGCGATCGCGGTGAAGTTGAACGGGGTCATCGCGAGGATGAACCCCTCGAGCGGCCGGTGGTCGGTGCGGTTCCACACGCCGGGCGAGCTCGCGGGCTGCTCGGCGAGGA
>JAHWKB010000045.1 GCA_019348115.1 Actinomycetota bacterium
GGGGCGTAGAACGGCGCGGCGTCCGGTCCGGGCGGCTCCGGCACGTCGACCGGCTCGTCCCGGTGGTCCCGCCACGACGGCGCCGGCCCCGCTCCGCCCGCGCCGTCAGGCATCCGACCGCTCGGCCCACCAGGCGTCGAGGGCGGCGAGTGCCTGCTCCTCGTCCATCGGGCCCTCCTCGATGCGGAGCTCGAGCAGGTGGTTCCACGCCTCGCCGACGAGTGGCCCCGGCGGCAGGTCGAGGTGGGCCATGATGCGGTTGCCGTCCACCGGCGGGCGCAGGGAGGCGAGCTCCTCCTCCTCCTGCAGCTCGGCGATCCGGACCTCGAGGGCGTCCATGCGCTCCTGGATCGTCCGGGCCTTCCTGCGGTTCCCGGTCGTCACGTCCGCGCGTGTCAGCGCGTTGAGCCGCGGCAGCAGGTGCCCGGCGTCGCGGACGTAGCGGCGGACGGCCGAGTCGGTCCACCCCATCTTGTAGGTGTGGAAGCGCAGGTGGAGCTTCACGAGCTCGGCGACGTCCTTGACCGTCTGGTTGTCGAAGCGCAGCGCGCGCAGCCGGTCCCGGGTGAGGCGGTAGCCGACCATCTCGTGGTGGTGGAAGGTGACCGACCCGTCGGCGTGGATCTCCCGGGTGGCGGGCTTGCCGATGTCGTGCAGCAGCGCGGCGAGCCGCAGCACCAGGTCGGGACCCTCGGTCTCGAGCGCGATCGCGTTGTCGACGACGGCGAGCGTGTGCGCGTAGACGTCCTTGTGGCGGTGCATGGGGTCGACGCACTCGCGCAGCTCGATCAGCTCCGGCAGGGACCAGCGGGCGAGACCCGTCTCGACCAGCAGGTCGATGCCGCGGGTCGGTGCCGCGCCGAGGACGAGCTTCGACAGCTCCTCGCGGATGCGCTCGGCGCTGATCGTGTCCAGCTCCGCGGCCATGTCGGTGGCGGCCCGGAGGGTGGCCTCGTCCGCCTCGGCCTCCAGCTGCGAGGCGAACCGCGCGAGGCGCACCATCCGGAGCGGGTCGTCACCGAAGGACGTCCGCGGGTCGATAGGGGTGCGGAGGATGCGCCGGTTCAGGTCCGACAGTCCGCCGAACAGGTCGACGAACTCGTACTGCGGGACCCGCACCGCCATGGCGTTGACCGTGAAGTCCCGCCGGGCCAGGTCGCCCTCGACCGCGTCCCCGTAGGTCACCGCGGGGTGGCGCGAGCCGGCCTCGTACTCGTCCGAGCGGAACGTCGTGATCTCGACGGCACGGCCGGCCCGGGTGGCGGACACGGTCCCGAACCGGGCACCGGTCAGCCACACCGTCCCGCGGTCCGCCGTCCATGCCTCGAGGAGGCGCGCGGTGTCCTCCGGCCGGGCCGACGTCGCGAAGTCGAGGTCGGCGCCCTCGAGCGCGGCGGGATCGCCGCCGGCGAGGAGGGTGTCCCGGACCGTCCCCCCGACGAGGTAGAGCTCGAAGCCCGCGGCCTCGAAGGCCTCCCCGAGCTCCTGGGCCTCGGGGTACACGTCGACGAGCGCGCCGAGTCGGCGCGCCTGGTCGGGCTCGAGGACGTTCTCCGCTGGCGGCATCGGGCCGAGGCTAACGCCCCGGCCGGACGGGTCCGTCAGCCGGCGAGGCCCGCGGCGCGGATCGACACGCGGAAGTCGTGCGGGTTGGTCGCGGTCGACAGCGCGTCGCGCAGGGTGATCTCGCCGTCCTTGTAGAGCTGCAGCAGGTGCTGGTCGAAGGTCTGCATGCCGTAGTACTGACCCTCGGCGACCGCGTCCTCGATCATCTCGGTCTGCGCCGGGTCGATGATGAAGTCGTAGATGCGGCTCGTCATCACGAGGCACTCGATGACCGCGACGCGGCCCTCGCCGGTGGCGCGGGGCGCGAGTCGCTGGCAGACGATGCCCTTGAGCGAGTTGGCGAGCGACAGGCGGGCCTGGTTCTGCTGCTCGGACGGGAACATGTCGACGATGCGGTTGACGGTCTCGCGCGCGTCGGTCGTGTGCAGGGTCGACAGCACGAAATGGCCGGTCTCGGCGGCCTGCAGGGCCGCGGTCACGGTCTCGATGTCGCGCATCTCGCCGATGAAGATGACGTCGGGGTCCTGCCGCGCGACGCCCTTGAGGGCGGTCGAGAAGTTCGAGGTGTCGACGCCGACCTCGCGCTGGTCGATGATCGACTGCTCGTCACGGTGCATGACCTCGATCGGGTCCTCGATGGTGACGATGTGGCAGCGGCGTGTGCGGTTGATGTGCCCGATCATCGCGGCGGTGGTCGTCGTCTTGCCGGAGCCGGTCGGGCCGGTGACGAGGACGAGCCCGCGATGCTCCTCGGAGAGCTTGCGGACGGCGGGTGGGAGCCCGAGGGCCTCGAAGTCGGGCGTGCCCGGCAGGACGCGCCGGAGGACCGCCCCGACGGAGCCGCGCTGCCGGAACGCGTTGACGCGGAAGCGGCCGACGCCCGGGAGGGAGTAGGCGAAGTCGGCTTCGTTCCGCTCCATGAACTCCGACATGGTGCGGTCGTCCATCATCGAGAAGGCGAAGCGCTCCGTGTCCGCCGGCGACAGCGGCGGCAGCGTCTGGATCGGCTTCAGCTCGCCGTCGATGCGGACGTAGGCGGGCCCCCCCGCCTTGAGGTGCAGGTCCGACCCGCCCTTCTCGACCACGAACTGCAGGAACTCGTTGACCGTGACCACCCGGCGACCTTCCACGTGCGGCGCGTGGGGCGCGAGCTGCGCCACCCCCGCGCGTTCCATCGGCACGCTACGCCCTCGGCTGGAGCGCCGCCGCCTCCCGACCCCGGCGGCTCAGACCTCGAGCGAGATCGTCACCGGCCCGTCGTTGACGAGCTCGACCTGCATGTCGGTCCGGAACCGCCCCGTCGCGACGTCGAGGCCGTGCGCGGCGAGACCGGAGACGACCTCCTCGACGAGCGGCTCAGCGTGCTCCGGCCGCGCCGCCGCGACGAACGACGGCCGTCGGCCCTTCCGGGTGTCCGCGTAGAGAGTGAACTGGCTCACCACCAGGACCGCGCCGGCGACGTCGACGCACGAGCGGTTCAGCGCCCCCTCGTCGTCCGGGAACACCCGCAGCGTCGCGATCCGGTCCGCGAGCCGGCTCGCCGCCGCCTCGGTGTCGTCGTGCGTGACGCCGACGAACGCGACGAGACCCCGTCCGATACGTCCCGTCTCGACCGGATCGTCGTCCACGGACGTCCGCGCCGTCACGGAGGCGCGGCTGACGCGCTGGAGGAGGGCTCGCATGGGCGCGAGGCTAGTGGCCGGCGCCTCCGCCGGGCGCGTGGAGGCCGTGCACGGAGCGCACCAGCGAGGGGTAGGCTCGACCGCATGCCCAGGTACCCGACCCGGCGAGCCACCTCGGCCGGTGGCGTGGTCTGCGACGACCGCGCGGACCACCGGCGCTGGGTCCTGCTCATCGCCCGGCGGAACGCGGCCGGCAAGCCCCAGTGGACCCTCCCCAAGGGGGGCCTCGAGGAGGGCGAGACCGACGAGGAGGCGGCGCTCCGCGAGGTGCGCGAGGAGACCGGCCACGGTGCCGTCATCAGCCACCTGCTGGGCACGATCGACTACTGGTTCGTGTGGCGTCCCGACCGCATCCGGTACCACAAGTACGTGCACTACTACTTCATGTGGTGGGACGGCCTCCCCGCCGGCGAGCGCGACGACGAGGCCGAGCACGTCGAGTGGGTGCCGATCGACGTGGCGCTCGTCCGCCTCGCCCACCGCAACGAGCGCAACCTCGTGAAGAAGGCGATGGAGGACACGCCCACCGTCACGCAGCCGCCCCGCTCCGGATCGCCGGCGACGAGCCTGGAACGGTGACACGGTCCCCGCGGGGGCGGCGGACGGTCACCCTCGTCCTCGGCCTGCTGCTCGGCCTGCTCGTGGTGGCGCCGTCCGTGGGCGGGGCGCGAGCGGCGGTTGCCCAGGAGCCCGACCCGGCCGTGGAACCGAGCGCGCGTCTCGTCCTGACGGCGATCACCGGGGTCCTCGGTCCCGGCGCCGCGCCGGATGACGGGACGGACGAGGGGCCAGACGCTCCACCGGCGTCGCTGGGCCTCGACCTCCGGGTGCTCGTCGAGAACGACGGGCCGGTCGCGCTGTCGGACCTGCGCCTCTTCGTCGAGGTGTTCGACGTGGTCCGCACGCGCTCGGCGCTCCAGGGCTCGCTCGACGGGGGCAGGGTGACGACGGCACTTCTCCACGTGACCGACCACGAGGTCCGGGAGGGCGGCGAGCTCGCGCCCGGCGACCTCGCCGGACAGCGCGTCCGGATCCCGGCCGACGAGCTCGGCTGGGCATCGACCGGTGGCGTGTACCCGGTCCAGGTCTCGGTCCTGCGCGGCAGCGAGACGCTCGACCGCCTCGTCACCGCCGTCGTCGTGCTCGTGGACCCACCGGTGGGAGCGCTCCAGACCGTCGTGGTGTGGCCGGTCGACACCGCCCCGTGGCGCGGGCCCGACGGCACGTACCCCGCCGACGTGGACGTCGGCATCCGGCCCGGTGGACGGCTCGACCGCATCCTGGCCGCCTACGAGGCGGGCGGTGGCGGCGACGTGCACCTGCTGCCGGCGCCCCACCTCCTCGAGGACCTGCAGGACCGCTCGGACGGCTTCCGCCGCACCGTCACCGGCGCCGAGGGACCGCGGGTCGAGGAGGTCGAGGCCGACGACGAGGAGGCGCGCCGCTCCTCGGCCTTCCTGGAGCGCGTGCGCGCGGCGGTCGCCGGCGCCACCGTCCCGCCCCTGGTGGGGCCGTACGCCGAGCACGACATCGCCAGCACCGTCACCGGCCCGCCCGAGCTGTCGGACGACGCGGCGGTCGCCGCGGTCGAGGGACGACGGCGCCTCCAGCGCCTCGTGGCGCGCGTGCCGGATCCCGCGACCTTCGTGGCCACGACTCCCCTCACGCAGGAGGCGCTCGACGTCGTCCCGGGCGAGCACCTGCTCGTGCCCTGGGACCTCGTGACGGGTCCCGAGCTCGAGCGCGACCCGGACCTCCCGTCGGCCCTGCGCACCGTGACGGCGGCGTCCGGCCGACGGTTCACCGCGACCGTCGCCGACCCCCGCGTCTCGTCGCTGGTCGCCACGCCCGACCTCGATGCCGGCACCCTCGCCGCGGTCCAGCGGGTGGTCGCCGAGACCGCGCTGATCTTCTTCCAGGCGCCCGGGACCACCGGCCGCCCGCTCCTGGTCCTCCCGCCGCCGGACTGGTCCCCCGGGGCGCGGTTCCCGGCCCCGCTGTTCGACGCCCTCGCGAACGCGCCCTGGCTCGAGCTCACGACCCCGCTGGCTCAGGTCGGTGCACGCGAGGCCCAGCCGGGGCTGACCTTCCGCCCGGACGCCGGTAGCGCGTTCCCCGCCGGGATCGCGGCGGAGCTCGTCAGCGCCACGCGACAGCTCGAGGCCGTCCGGCGGGCCCTCCCCGAGGGGGAGACGGTGGACGGCCGCATCTACCGGGAGCTGTCCGACCAGCTGCTGCGTGCCCCCTCGGTGTGGTTCCGCGGCGGCGCCATCGACGACGCCGCGGCGCTCATCCGCGACGTCCAGGCGGCCGTGGACCGCACCTTCGGGACCGTCGAGATCCCCAGCAGCGCCAACATCACCCTGCCCTCCGACACCGGTAACATCCCGGTCACGCTGCGGCGGCCCACGGGCGGACCGCTCCGGGTGTGTGTGGAGGTCGAGTCACCGGGACGGCTGGCCTGGCCGGATGGGGAGCGCAATTGCGAGGTCACGCTGACCGGCAGCGGGTCCCAGACGGTGTCCTTCAACACCCGGGCGCTCTCCCGGGGCCAGTTCCCGGTGCTGGTGCGGGTGACGGACCCGACCGGGGTCCGCGAGCTCGGGCAGGCGACCCTCGTCGTCCGCTCCACCGCCATCTCCCGCCCGGCCCTCATCGTGACCGGGGCCGTCGTCGTGCTGCTCCTCCTGCTCGGTCCGGTCCGTCGTCGTCGTCCCAAGAAGAAGCGTCGTCTGGAGGTCGTCGGATGAGGCCCACGCTCGGCAGCGAGGAGGGTGGGATCGTCACCGGCTGGCTGTTCCAGCTGGTGCTCGTGATGGCCGTCGTCGGCGTCCTCGGTCACGAGGCCATCTCGATCGGGGTCACCTCGGTCAACCTCGAGGACGACGCACGCGACGTCGCCGTCGCGGCCCGTGAGGCGTACGGTCGTGGGGACCTGACGGCGGCCGAGGAGGCCGCTGCGGGCGCCGCCGACCGGCTCGGCGTCGAGCTCCTGGGCCTGGAGGTCGACGACGACACCCTCGTGGCCGAGGTCACGAAGCAGGCGGACACGTTCTTCGTCCACCGCATCGGTCCCCTCGAGGACCTCACCACCCCCACGACCCGTGGTCGGGTCCGCTGGCGCCAGTAGCCGGGGCCGGCAGCGGCGGGGGACGACACCCGCAGGAAGTGGAAGGCAGGCATGTCCGAGGACCCGACGACGGGGACCGGCGGGGGGCAGGAGCGCCCCCGGCCGGAGCCGGGCTTCTCGGATGCCGTGACGCAGATGGAGCCGGGGCTCCTGTCCGCGCCGGACGGCGCGACCTCGGGCGACGTCGACCTGCCGGAGGGCCTGCCGCGCTCCGAGGAGGCCTCCCAGCGGTTCCCCGGCGGTCTGTCGCGACTCGCGGACCGCTACCAACTCGAGGAGCCCATCGCGTCGGGCGGGGCGGCGATCGTCTGGCGCGCATTCGACGACGTCCTGTCGCGCTCGGTCGCGATCAAGCTCCTCCACCCCCACCTCGCGACCGACCCGACGACGGTCGAGCGGTTCCGGCTCGAGTCCATCAACGCGGCGCGGCTGTCGCACCCCAACGTGGTCGCGATCTACGACACCGGCCAGGAGGTCGACGTCGTCTACCTCGTGATGGAGTTCGTCGACGGCCCCTCGCTGCGTGACGTGCTCCGCGAGATGGGCCAGCTCGAGCCCCAGGTGGTCGCGGCGCTCGGCGAGCAGGTGGCGAAGGCGCTCGGTGAGGCCCATGCGCAGGGCGTGGTCCACCGCGACGTGAAGCCGGCGAACATCCTCCTCACGGGCGACGGCGTGGCGAAGGTCACCGACTTCGGCATCGCCAAGGCGCTGTCCGGGAACCAGGCCACCCTCACGAGCCCCGGCACCGTGGTGGGCACCGCCGCCTACGTCGCGCCCGAGCAGCTCGAGGGCGGCAAGGTCGACGCCCGCGCGGACGTCTACGCGCTCGGGGTCGTGCTCTACGAGTGCCTCACGGGCCAGCCGGCGTTCAGCGGCGACACCCCGACGGCGACCGCGGCCGCCCGGCTGACCCAGGAGCTGACGCCGCCGCGCCAGATCCGGGCGGATGTCCCGCGCAGCCTCGACGAGGTCCTGGTCCGCGCGACCCGCCGGGACGCCGCGCTCCGCTACGCCGACGGCAACGCCTTCGCCGCGGCGCTCGCCCCGCTCGTCCAGTCCCGTCCGAGCGACGTCACGGCGATGCTCCTCTCCGGCGCCGGCGACTCGGGTGAGCTGCCCGCGATCGGCCCCGACGACTCCGGCGGCTTCTCGTCCGGGATGCCGACGACGCGCTCCGAGTACGGGCGGCGGCTCGTCACGGCGTTCGTGGGCGGGCTCCTGCTCGCGCTCATCGGATTCCTCGCCACCCGGGCCCTGCAGGACGATCCCACGTCCGGGTCCGAGGTGACCGCGGAGGACCTCCTCCCGATCGAGGCCGCGGTCGTGTTCGACCCCTACGGGGACGGCGAGAACGCCGAGGCGGTGCCGGCCACCCACGACGGGGACCGGCAGAGCGCGTGGACGACCGACACGTACCGGGACTCGCCGCGGTTCGGGAACGAGAAGTCCGGCGTGGGCATCCACTTCGACCTCGGATCGGCCCAGGAGGTCCGCCAGATCGTCGCGGAGCTCGTCCACGGCGGCATCGACGTGTCGGTCTACGCTGCCGACGCGGTCCCGGACCCGTTCGACCGCGAGCTCGGCTGGGGGGAGCCGGTGGTGTCGTTCTCGGACGTCGACGCGGAGGGGGAGCTCCCCATCCCGACGGGCGTGCGGGCGCGCTACTGGCTGTTGTGGATCACCGGGCTCGCCGACTCCGGGGACGGCACGTACGAGGCCGGGGTCGCCGAGGTGAGGTTCGTCGGCTCGTAGAGTCGCGGTCCGGTCGGAGGTTCGGAGACAGGGGGCACGCCCGTGAGCGGGTTCGAGGGGGTGAGCGACGAGGAGGTGCTGGCGGCCTACGCCGACACCTCGCTCGGCCGCGGCCGCCGCGAGTCCGCCTTCGGGGAGCTCGTCACCCGCTACGAGCGTCGCGTCTACGGCATCGCGTTCCGCTACTTCGGCAACCACGCGGACGCCCAGGACGCGACGCAGGACACCTTCGTGCAGCTCGCCCGGAAGGCGGACCAGTTCCGGGGCGACAGCAAGCTCTCGACCTGGATCTACCGGGTCACCACGAACGCGTGCAACGACCTCGGCCGCAAGATGGCGCGCCGCCCCCAGCTGGCGGTCGAGGACGTCGACGACCACCGCTCCGGGACCGAGGACGAGACGCCGACCGAGGACCTCCTCGCCGGTCGCGAGCTGGCCCTCGAGATCCAGCGCGCCCTGCTCCAGCTCGACGACCTCTCGCGCCAGCTGATCATCCTGTGCGCGATCGAGGGCCAGAGCTACGCCGAGGTGTCCGACGCTCTCGACCTACCGGTGGGGACGATCAAGAGCCGCGTGTTCCGGGCGCGTGCCCGGCTCGCCGAGCTGCTCGCTCCCGTCATCGACCCCGACGACGACCGCTTCCCCGTGCCGCACCGTCCGGACGCCGGCGTCGGGCCGGACGGCACGGCCGCTCCGCGGGGACCCCCGGCCTAGGGTCCCACCGACTGCGGGCTGTTCAGGATCGAACGGCCCGGTGTCGGGGGGGAACCGGGTTCCGCCGGGTGGCGTCCCACCCTGCACATGCGTCGATCAGGCGCAGGAACGGAGAGGAGCACCGTGGAGACGGGCGAGCGACTGGCGGCCTACCTGGCCGGCGAGCTCGACGTGGACGCGACCCATGCCCTCGAGGCCGAGCTCGCCCGCGACGAGCGGCTCCGCGCGCGCCTCGACGCCATCCGGGCCACCGACGAGGCGCTCGCAGGCCTCCCCCCGATCGAGCCCCCCGCCGACTTCTCCGTCCGCCTCCGTGACGCCGTCGCCGCCGAGCTCGACCGGCAGCTCCCCGCGGACGGCGACGAGCTCACCGCCCGCCGGAGCCGCAGGGCGCGTGGCGGCACCGCCGCCACGCGCACGTGGTGGCCGCAGGTGGCCGTGGCGGCCGCCGTGCTGGCCGTCGCCGGCATCGGTCTCAGCCAGCTCGGCCAGGGCGACGCGAGCGGTCCCGAGGCCGCCCTCGACACCGCCACCGACGCGATGCCCGAGATGAGCATCCAGGCGGCCTCCGGACCCACCGTGGTCGCGGCGGGCCGCAGCTTCGACGCCGAGAACCTCCGCGACCTGGCCGACGACACGCGCTTCGACGAGCTCGTCGACCAGGGCCTGGCGGGCACCGAGGCCGAGCGTGCCGCCGACGACTTCGGCGCGGCGATCCAGGGTGAGGCACCCGCCGACGGTGGCGCGATGGCCGCGGCGGAGGACGCCCGGGGGACCGAGGCGGCCATGGAGGCGGCGCCCGCTCCGGACATCGGGCTCCGCACCGTCGGCGACGTCTCCGAGGAGGACCTCGAGGCCGTCCGGGAGTGCCTGCCGAGCCTCCTCGAGGCGCAGACGGCGGTCATCCCCGTCTACGTCGAGCTCGTGACCTTCGAGGGCCAGGACGCGATCGTCTACGGCCTCGTCGGCAACGACCCCGCCGCGGAGACCTACTCCCGCGTGGAGCTGTGGGTCGTCGGCCGCGGGGACTGCCAGGTCGTGCACTTCACCCAGGTCGACCGCTGACGAGCCGTCCCCCGTAGCATCTCCCGTCCGGGAAGGGGTGCGGTGGAGACGGTCGGGACGGAGGTCCGTTGCCCGTCCTGTGGCGCTGTCGCGAGCGCCCGTTTCTGTGGGCACTGCGGGGCGCTCGTGCGGGCGCGTGCGCCGGCGGAGCGGACGGGGGCCCCAGGACGTGGCGTCCCGCTCCACGAGCCGCGCGACGACGGACCGGACGACCGGCGGCGCGAGGCGACGGCAGCGCCCCGCTCGGGGGCACGGGGCGCGGCGGTCCTGGCCGTGGTGCTCGTCGCTGCCGCCGTCGCCGGCGTGCTCGTGCGGCCGTCGCCCGAGGTCGTCACCGCCGACGGCCTGGCGGGCCCGGACGGCAGCGGCCGCACCTCGACCCGCGCGGTCACCGAGCTGACGTCCCGCTGGGACGCCGCGTGGCACGGCTCCCCGGTCCCGCCGTCAGGGATCCAGGCCCTGCACGACCTCGGCGACGTGCTCGTCCTCGCCACGGACGGCGAGCTCGTCGGGCTGACCCATCCGACGGCCCTCCCGGACGCCCGCGGACGCGGGTTGCAGCGACCGGTGGACCCGGTCCTGTGGCGGTCCCCGGCCATCGACGGCACCCCACGGCCCGTCGACGGGCTGCTGCCCGTGCTGGCCGGCACCGAGCTCCTGTGGCTGTCCACCGCGACCGGCGGCGTCGCGGACCGGCACGACGTGGAAGGGCTGGAACACCCCGCGTCGTGGTCGCCCGCGTTCGCGACACCGGCCGGGGACCTCCTCGTGACCCCGGACGGCACGGCTGCACTCGGGCGGGGCGGCGCCGTCCGCTGGCAGCACGGCGACCAGGGGCAGCTCGTCGGCGTCGCCGGCGACGTGGTCGTGACGCTCGACGACCGGACCGTCGTCGGCCGTGACCTCGGGACCGGAGAGGAGCGCTGGTCAGCCGAGCTGCGACCCAGCGGACACATCTCGGCCCGGCTCGTCGACGGTGTGCTGGTGACGGCCGAGCTGGGCGGACGCGTCACCACGCGCGAACCGACGACCGGGAGCGAGGTGGCCACGGTCCGCGTCGGGCCCGTTCCCGCGACCGGACCGTCGTGGGACGGCGAGGCCACGATCGTCGGCACGACGGACGCCGACGTCTTCGTGCGCGTCGACGCTCCCGTCGGCATCCGCTACGCGCGGATCCGTGCCGCGACGGCCGATGTCGTGGACGACCTCGTCGAGCTGGCGAACGACGACCTCAGGGCCATCTCCGAGCACGCCGGCTACCTCGTGACGGTCGGGTGGGACGCGGTCGAGGTGCGCCGCGGGGGCGAGGTCGCCTGGACCGCCGTCGACCTCGAGCAGCCGCCGGCGGGCGACGGCGCCTGGCTGGCGTTGAGCGACGGTCCGTTCGGCGTCGTCGGCGTCGACGGCTCGCCGACCCGTATCCGGGTGGAGGCGGCCGGGCAGCAGGTGCCCGCCTGGCGTCCCGCCGTGCTCGACGGCCGCGCCGTCGTCGGATCCGCGACCGGGGTCCAGGCGCTCGACCTCACGACCGGCGAGCGGGTCTGGTCCCGGCCCCTCGGGACCTGGGGATGCTGTCCGTCGCTCCTCGTGGGCGGCTCCGCGATCGCGCTGAACGGACCCGTGCGCGTGCTCGACCCGGACGGGGAGCCTCGGTGGGACGACCCGGTCGCCCGCCCCGACCAGTCCGCCCGGGTCGCCGCCGTCGCCGCCCCCTGGGTGGTGGTCACCCGGCGGTCCGGCGGGAGCGAGGGCGCCACGCAGCTCCTGGGGCTCCCCGACGGTGGGCCGGGACCGGAGCTGGCCGGCGCGGCCATCGACGGCGTGGTCGTGGACGGCACCCGGGCGTTCGGGCTCGAGCAGGATCCGACCGGAGCCACGGACGTCGTCGCCTTCGACCTCCCACCGGAGGGGACCCGCGGCGGGACGGTGCAGCCTTCGTGGCGCCGGCCTGCCGGGGGAGGCATCCAGCTCGTGCACGCCGAGGGTGAGCTGCTGGTGATCGGGCCCGCCGCGGTCGACCACCTCGATCCGGGAACGGGCGAGCTCCTCGGTCGAACGCGCTTCGGCTCGCTCGGCTCCGGGCCGGTGGCGTTCGCCGACGGTCGCCTGGTGCGTCGTGCCGACGCCGTGACCCTCGAGGCGGTGGACCTGGCGAGCGGCGACACCTGGACCCGGACGTTCGCCGCGCCGCTCACGGCGGCGCCCACCATCGCGGGCGACCTCGTCTACGTCGCCGCCGGCGCGGTCGTCTCGGCCCTCGCCCTCGAGACCGGCCGCACCGTCGCGTCGACCCGGATCGAGGGCACCCGTGTCGGTGCGCTGACCGTGGCCGGCGGCGTCGTGCTCGCCGGTGGCCCCGACCGGCTCCACGCCCTCGGGCCGCCGGCGACCGCTGGCGGGGGATCAGCAGGCGGGTAGGTCGTCGAGACCGATGACCGCGTCGACGAAGCGCTCGTCCCCGCCGTCGGCGACGGCCCGGCCCTGCACGGACAGCGCCCCCTCGCTCGCGCTCGTCGTCGGGGGCTCGTCCTCGGACGACCGGAACGTGACCCCGTCGAGCTCGAGCTCGAGACGCCCGCCCTCGTCACCGGTGGCCACGGTGAGGGCCCCGCCGCCCGCGAGGTCGAGGCGGTACGTCGGTGGCTCCTCCCCGACGAGGCAGGTCCCCGTCACCTCGACCTGGTCGGCACCGCCGGCGTCCGAGGACAGGATGAGGTTGGACGTGACCGGACCGCCGCCCGCACCGCCGATGCCGCCGTCCTCCTCGACCGGGACCGGGTCGTCGCCCGTCGCCCCGGCCTCGTCGAGCGGCGTGGCGGGGTCGTCCGCCGGGTCGTCGTCCGGCGCCTCCCCGAACGGGGGGTCCGTGAGGATCTCGGCGGGGTCGTCCCCGGTGGCGTCGCACGCGGTCGTCCCCAGGAGGATCGCGGGGAGGAGGAGGACGACGGACAGCGCTCGTCGGGCTCGCACGGGGACTCCAGGGTCGGGAACGGGTGGTGGGTGCGGTACGACGACGCGCGCGTGGCGGTGGTTCCGTCAGCGGTTGAAGCGCGCCCAGGCCCCGTAGGCGGCCGCGGCGTACACGAGCACACCGCGGAGGCCCCCCGGGACGGGGGTGCCGAACCGGACCGTGAACGCACCGGCGACCATCACCAGCGCGGCGCCGATGGCGAGGTTGCGGAAGGTCTCCGCGCGGTTGCCCTCCGCGCCCCGGAGGACGGCGTGCGCCACGCCGTAGCCGAGGAAGCCGGTCGCGATGAGCCCCGCGAACGGGATGCCGAGTGCGAGCGGCAGGACGAGCCCGCCGAGGACCGCCGCCGCAGCACCCGCCGCCGCCCCCTTGCGGTACTGCCGCGGCTTGCCCCGGGCGACGGCGCGGCGCGGCTGCTTGACGCAGTCGGGGCACTTCTGGCCCACGGGCGCGTCGACCGTGCAGCGGGGGCAGATCGGCGTGCCGCACTGGGTGCAGGAGAGCCGCGTCGCGGTCCGCGGATGGCGCGGGCAGGTGGTCTCGGGAGCGTCCATGGCCGGGGAGCCTACGGGGCCGCCCCGGGACGGCGTGCCCGCCCCCGCCGGGATGCCGCCTCCCGTCGCGACGCCGCGGGTCGATGGGGGTGGGGGAATACGGACCCGGGGGGTCCACCGTTAGCATGGGTCCGACAACGGAAGCCGCCGAGCCGTCGCGGACCGAGGAGCCCAGAGGATGCCCGAGACCACCCAGACCAACGACGTCGTGGTCATCGGCTCCGGTCCCGCGGGCCTCACCGCGGCCGTCTACGCCGCCCGCGCGAACCTCGAGCCGCTCGTCATCGAGGGCGTCATCGAGGGCGGTCCGACCGGTGGGCAGCTCACGCTCACGACCGAGGTCGAGAACTACCCCGGCTTCCCCGAGGGCATCACCGGCTCCCAGCTCATCCTCGACATGCGCGCCCAGGCCGAGCGCTTCGGCACGCGCTTCCAGACCGAGGACGTCACCGCCGTCGACCTCTCGACGCGCCCCTTCAAGCTCTCGACCGACTCGGGCGCCGAGATCTTCACCAACTCGCTCATCATCGCCACGGGTGCCAAGCCGCGACGGCTCGAGGTCCCCGGCGAGGACGAGCTGTGGGGTGCCGGCGTGTCCGCCTGCGCCACCTGCGACGGCTTCTTCTTCAAGGAGCGCCACGTCGTGGTCGTCGGCGGCGGCGACACGGCGATGGAGGAGGCGACCTTCCTCACGAAGTTCGCCTCGAAGGTGACCGTCGTGCACCGCCGGTCCGAGCTCCGCGCCTCGAAGATCATGCAGGAGCGCGCCTTCAAGAACGACAAGATCGAGTTCGTCT